>DAIMKZ010000117.1:0-6416 GCA_036721445.1 Candidatus Delongbacteria bacterium | reverse complement strand
CAGGATCAACCCGTTCCCGAAAAAGAATTCCTTTATATGGAGGAGGAATACGCTTATGCGAAAAACAGCTTTAACGCGGGTAAGTTCGACGAAGCTATAGAATGGTATGACAGACTTGATTCCGACTATCCGGATAATCCGTATAAAGCCGAATCGCTTTTCATAAGAGGTTATATCGCTAAGGATTTCAGGGATGATATCCCTTCAGCTGAAAAATTTTTCAAAGAACTAATAAATACCTATCCGGGATCCGAACTTTATGAATCAGCGAAATTCGAGCTTGAGCACATGAACGATCCGGATTTCAGACCCGAATTCGAAAAATAACAGGATATTACAAAGATGGACAGGATCTATTTAGACAACAGCGCGACGACGAGAGTGGACAAACGGATTGCAGACACAGTTTATGAATACATGACCGAGAAATTCGGGAACCCTTCGTCGGCTCACAGCTTCGGACAGGAGACGAAATACGCTCTTGACGACGCCAGAGAGAAGATCGCGAAAGTGATAAACGCTTCCGTGAACGAGATATACTTTACTTCAGGCGGAACAGAGGCCGACAACTGGGCGGTCAAAGGACTTGCGGACATGTTCATTGATCACAGTGATCCGGTACATATAATTACTTCTGAGTATGAGCACAGCGCGATCTATGCCATGTGCAAGCACTATACGAAGCTGTTCCCCGAATTATTCTCAGCCACATTTCTAAAGCCGGACCAGAAGGGCGCTATCACGGTCAAGATGGTGGAAGATGCTGTTACCGAGAGCACGAAACTCGTATCCGTTATGCATGTCAATAACGAGATCGGAGTGATCAACGACATCTCAGCCATAGGAAAACTATGCAGGGCGAAGAATATAATTTTCCATACCGACGCCGTTCAGTCGTTCACGAAAGTCCCGATCGACGTGAAAGCTATGAACATAGATATTTTATCTGCATCGTCGCACAAGATATACGGTCCTAAAGGTGTAGGTATGCTTTACCTGAGAAGGAAAGTCGCTCTGCTTCCAAATCAGTACGGTGGACATCAGGAAGGCAACATGAGGACCGGTACGGAGAACCTGCCAGGAATAGCCGGTTTCGCCAAAGCCGCAGAGATATCTCATTCCGAGTATTCTGAAGAGATACCGAGGATAACTGCTTTGAGGAACAGGCTGTACGAACTGATCTCCGCTGAGCTTGATGATATCATCGTAAACAGCGATCTCGAGAACGGCTACGGCGGAATACTGAACATTACTTTCAAAGGCATAGAAGGTGAAGCGCTTCTGCTGTCACTTGATCTTGAAGGAATAGCCGTTTCAACAGGATCAGCATGTTCTACAGGTCAGGTCACTCCTTCAAGAGTGCTTCTGGCAATAGGAAGGATACCCGAAGAGGCACAGAGCTCCATCCGCTTCTCCGTCGGCCGCTTCAACACACTTGAGGAGATCGAATTTGTAGCTAAGAAAGTGATCGAGAACGTTAAAAGACTCCGCGAGATGATGAACTGATGAAGAAAGTTCTTGTCGGAATGAGCGGCGGGGTCGACAGCTCAGCCTCTGCGATAATCCTTAAGGAACAGGGATTCGAAGTGACCGGCTGTTCAATGCTCCTCTCACCTTCGGATACGGAAGAAAAATATGCAGATGCGGTCAAAGTCTGCGATAAGATCGGCGCGGAACATCATTTCTTTGATCTCAAGGACTATTTCAGAAGCACTGTGATAGAATATTTCAGAAAAGAATATCTTGCCGGAAGAACTCCTAATCCCTGCGTTCTGTGCAATTCAGTCATTAAATGGGACAAACTGTTCGAAAAAGCCGACGAACTCGGATGCGAATATCTTTCGATGGGTCATTATTCAAGAATAATACAGGATGAAAAAGGATTCCATCTCAGACGTGGTTTAGATATAAAGAAAGATCAGAGCTATTTCCTGTACGTCATGAAAAAGGAGATCATGCCCAGGATCCTTTTCCCGCTGAGTGAACTGGTCAAGGATGAAGCGAGAGATATATGTGCGCGAACAGGACTGGATTTTCACAGGAAAAAGGAAAGTATGGAGATATGTTTCATACCGGACGACGACTATAAGAAATTCCTTCTCGACAACTTTGAGGAGTTCAGAAAGATCAAGCCGGGCAGGATAATCCGCGATGACGGTGAAAAGACTGTTAATAAACACGAGGGTTACCCTTTCTATACCGTCGGGCAGAGAAAAGGACTCGGCGGCGGATATGCGGAACCGATGTATGTTTCCGGAATCGATCCTGAAAGGAACGAAGTTCACATTTCTTCGAGGAACGGACTTGCGCATTCTTCAGTCGTTTTCGGCGAAGCTAACTGGCTTGAAGAACCTGTGAACGGAGCAACTTACACGGCAAAGATCAGGTACAACACCGATCCTGCCGAATGCGTACTCGAAGTCAAAGAGAACGGCCTGTATCAGGCTGTATTTATAAAACCCGTGTTCGCTGTTACACCCGGCCAGTCATGCGTTCTTTATAAAGACGATACCGTCATTGGCGGCGGGATCATCAGACCATGAACGAAAAGATAGAAAATACTCTTTCCAATCTGCCAAACTCACCGGGCGTTTATTTTTTTAAGAACAAAGACGGCAAGATCATCTATATCGGTAAAGCAAAAATACTCAGGAACCGGGTGAAGTCGTATTTCCAGAATATCGGAAAACATGAGCAGTTCAAAACCGAGATACTCGTTAAAAAGATAGATACGATCGAATACATTATCACCGACAACGAGCTTGAAGCGCTTTTGCTAGAAGCTAACATGATAAAACAGCACAAACCGAAGTACAATATAGACCTCAAGGACGATAAATCATTCCCGTACATCAAGATCACAAAAGAGCTTTTCCCGCAGGTTTTTATTACCCGGAACGTTGAGAAGGACGGATCAAGGTACCTTGGACCTTTCACGCATGTCAAAGCCGTCAGAGCGATACTTTCCGTGCTGAAGAAACTTCTGAAGATAAGGAACTGCAGGCATAATATCACTTCGGACGCGATCAGGGACAAAAAATACAGACTGTGCCTCGACTATCAGATTGGGATATGCGGCGGATACTGCGCGGATGAGAAGGACGCCGATGAATACAGGAACAGCATTAAGAATATAGCGGCTTTTTTCACGGGACAGGACAACGACCTGCCGGCTATGCTCGACATGAGAATGAAAGAAGCTGCCGGAAGAAAGAATTACGAGCTTGCGGCAGAGTTCAGGGATGCGCTCAAAGCCGTTGACGATTTTACGACCAGGCAGAAAGTGGAGAACGCCGTATCGACTCCGAGGGATTATTTCGCGGTAGAGATCGAGGACAACGACGCGTGCTGCGTTGTTTTCAAGCTGCGTAACGGGAGACTTGTAGCAAGGAACCACTTCTTCCTGAAAGGCGTATGGCAAAAAACTGAAGAGGAAGTGCTTGAAGAGTTTATCAAGCTCTACTACGAGATGTCTCAGCACGACGTACCCTCCGAGATCGTTCTCAATACGGACATTATCGATTACGCAGTAATTGAGGAATGGTTGAAAGCGCTATCTGGGCAGAAAGTCGAGATCCTTTCCGCTTCGATCGGCGACAAAGCGAAGCTCCTTTTCCTCGCGCAGAAGAACGCCCAACTCTTGCTCAACGATCTCAGACTGGAGAAAATGAAGCGTGATTTCACACCAAACAGCCTTAAGTCTCTGATGCGCGACCTCAGCCTTGATAAGATACCCGATATTATCGAATGTTTCGACATATCGCACTTCGCCGGCAAGGAAACGGTCGCTTCTATGGTGACGTTCAAAAACGCGAAACCGTACAAGTCAGGCTACCGCAGATTCAAGATCCGCACCGTCGAAGGCATGGACGATTTCGCGTCCATGCGCGAGGTAGTCGAGCGCAGATACAGCTCGCTAAAGGAAGAGCCCGATCCAGTCTGGCCTGACCTGATCATGGTAGACGGTGGAAAAGGTCAGCTCTCCTCCGCTGTCGAGATACTTAAGAATCTTAATATTACGAATATTCCGATAATCGGACTCGCCAAAAGACTTGAAGAGATCTTCGTGCCTGATAAAAGCGAAGCCATAATAATACCTCGCACATCTTCCGCACTAAAACTACTCCAGCAGGTCAGGGACGAATCGCACAGGTTCGCCATCACCTACCATCAGAACCTGAGAAGCAAAACAATTTCATCAGAACTCGAGAACATCAAAGGCATTGGTCCCGCAAAACGGAAAGAATTGATGAAAAAATTCGGTTCGCTAAAGCGCATAAAAGAAGCTTCGGTCGAGGAACTCATGGAGATCAAAGGCATCACAGAAGAACTTGCGAAGATTCTAAAAGAGAGCTGAAGTCAGGTGGAGATAACCACTTCAGATATAATCCTTAACATCGCTCAAACTCAGACATTTGTATTCAAATTTGTATCCTTTATAGATTTCCTGCAGCCTAAGTGATTTCTTCTTAAGATCTTGCAGCCTGAACTTTGATTTATTCATTTTTACTTCCGCGAACAGCAGTTTTTTATTCAGATCATCGGCTGCCACGATATCAATTTCATTCGCGTTCCCGGTCTCCCAGTAATTCCCGATCGTTCCGTACGCACCGCTTTCAGAGATCAGTTCGCTGAAGAACATCTCAAGTATTTTTCCGGAATAGACCGAAATATCTCTCCTTACGATATTCTTCACATATTCGAAATTACCGCTTTCCACGGCAGAAGAATATCTGTAAATGAACCTGAACCAGAATCTGATGAAATTATCTTTGATGTAATATTTCACCGATCTTGTGTTCTTCTTGCTTCCGAACGGTCTTACAGGCGAAATAATATCATAATCTTTTTCAAGTTTGTCGATCTGCCCGCCGACGCTTTTCTCGATGATCGATTCGATCTCGCTTCTTGAAGTCTTGCTCTGAGATATAAGCTCAATTATTGAAAAATAGATACCGTGATCTTTTCCAAACTCTTCTATAAGCGAATTCCTCCCTTCCTTTAAGAACGGCGAATCGTGCGAAAACGTAAATTCAATGATCTGATCAAGGCTGAAACATTTATTATTGATAAGTATTTCCTCGTACCTTGGATTTCCTCCGGTGAAAAGATAATGAAAGAAAAGATTTTCTTCATTATACGCGTTACTATCCGAAAGAATTTTCTTTATGACAGCGATCCTGAAAGGTTTTATATACATGATCCTGTCAGCCCTTCCGAACAGAGGTTCCTTTTTATCCTGGAATATCTTTGTCATGAGCGAATAGACCGAACCTATGAAGATGACATTCAGCTTTGTCTGGAATTTATATTTATCCCAGAGTTTCTGAAGCTCGGAATAAACAGAAGGATTTATGTTAAAGAACTCCTGAAATTCATCTATTATAAGTACAAATCTCTCCTGCTTTGCTTTTATCAGAAGTAATTCGAATATCTGTGAAAAGTTCCTGATCTCGCCGAATATAAGATCGTCGTACAATTCTCTGATCTGCTCCGCGAATTCGGCACAAAGCAGACTCTCGGCTTTCTTGGATATAAAAAAATACAGATGCTTTTTATCTTCGGAGAACTTACCTGCAAGCAAAGTCTTACCGACCCTCCTTCTCCCGGTTATGACCGTCATCTTTCCGTATTCGGCGCTTTGAGAATAAATATCCTCAAGTATTCTCAGCTCGTCTTCCCTGTCGTAGAATCTCATTGCAACCCCCATTACTGTAACCACCGTTGCAATAAATATAACACGGAAATTGACAAAATACAAGGATAATTTTTACTATATTGTGATATTTTCCAAGGTTATTACTTTCTGAACCTCATTCTGCTGAAAGGAGATTCTCTGTTTCTGTTTATCAGCTTATCAAAATCGGCAAACTGAAGCGTAGCCATCCATATGATCCATGTCAGGAACTCCCAGCCTGTCAGAATGGAAATAAACAGCAGTACAGGCACATGATATTCCATTGTACCGTAGAAAACATTATAAATATAAGTGTATAGGATCATGAATGGCAGTAGAGGTAGAAAGACTACAAAATATTTTCTTAGAACGGTTTGCAAAACTTTATTTACAAACTCTTTTCTCGATAGTCCTGAAGTCATATAAAGGAAAGTTATTTTATTTTTGTTTCCGATAGCAGAATACAGATAAAAGCCTGAAAAAAGAGGAATTCCGCTTATAAATACATTCATATCTTCATGGTAGATAATTAATCCCCATATTATCCAGGCTATATATGGATACCATATATAGATCAGCCAGTGATATGTTCCGAAAAGAGTGATCTCAATAAGTTTTCTGTGTTTTTCATCGCTGTTAACTGAACTAGCGATCCGTTTTCTGAGTGATTTGTCTAGCATGCTTTCTAAGTATTCCTCAATAGATTTTACTGTATTTTCGAATCCTTTTTCATTTGATG
>DAIMKZ010000116.1:0-6602 GCA_036721445.1 Candidatus Delongbacteria bacterium | reverse complement strand
ACTTCTACGGCACTGGTAAATATAAATCCTGAAAGGATTGACTGGGGAAGAACAGTCAGAAGTGAGAGAATGACAGGAGGCAGCATTATTCTCAAAGCGGGATCCGTCAGAGTTTCATGAAGAGGGATTATTAAAAGCTCCGGTGCATTCAAAAAGATCATAACTCCCCATATATAAACTGCTCCGTATGAGAATAGTGAGATAAGAAGCACTTTACTGCCGTCTCTCTCCTTAGAGTAATATTTTTTAAATATCATACTTCCAATAAAATATCCGAAAATCACTACGGAAACGATCAGAGAAAAAGTATAGCTCGTATTAGTAAGATATATCCTGAATATCCTCATCCATAATATCTGCGCGGAAAGACCAGTCAGACCGGTTATAAAAGTGATCAGCATGACAGTCCGTCCGGAGAATCTCGAAACATTTCTTGCTGATACTCTATCTGTACGCTGATTGTCCTGTTTTGCGGTTACTTTCCCGATCGTTAACAATATCATAACCGCAAGAAAAATATTCAAAGCGGACATGAGAAGAACGCTTCCTTTCATTCCTACTGAACCCAGGAGAAAAAAACCTGCAAGAATCCCACCTGCGGTGCTGCCTATAGTATCAGCCGCGAAAGTATTTCCGATGGACTGCGAAGAGCTGCTTCCCAGATTCTTATAAATTCTGCTTACAGCAGGCATAATTCCGCCAATCATAAAAGCAGATATGAATACTGAAGCCAGCGAAAATGTATAAGACTGCCATACACCGGCGATACCGGGCAGCAGCCGAAGAAGAAAGTAAACACCTGTGTTAGTAACACCGACAAGCAGAAGAAGCAGAGCCAGAAATGATGAAGGATTATTCGATCTGCCAGCTTTTTTTCCAATATAATAAGCTCCCAGAGCAAGCCCTGCCATATAAGCTGAAACAACGATCGTTGAAGCGTAGACTGTTACTCCCAGATAAAGAGACAGCATCCTGTCCCATACGACCTCGTAAACCAGAAAAGAAACTCCGGCCAGAAATAATGTCAGCGTTAAGATAAGTTTCTGTGATTGTAATTTGTTTTTCAATTCTACATCCTGCCGATTCTTATACCGGTTACAATATAGTAATTTTTTACAGAAGTCGAAACATTATTCAATAACCGCAGGCAATAAAAAAGCCGGTCGAAACCGGCTTTTTAATGAAGTGCTGAAAAAATACAGTTTTTACTTCGAGTTATCCGCCGTCACATAATAGAAGTATTTATTGCCTGCCGAAACATTCGTATCTTTGTAATTCAGCGTCGCTGAAGAACCGATTTTTGAGAAACCTGTGTAAGGATCAGTTGACCTGTAAATATTATATCCCGTTGCTCCGCTAACTGCGTTCCATGAAAGATTGGCTTCTGTCGCAGTAACTGATGTAGTTACCAGATTTGCCGGTGCTCCTAATGTTGTGATAGTTCCTGATATCTGAACATCATCCACATCCCAAGCCCAGCCGTATGATCCTATATAGTTCCATTTAATTTTCACATCCGGTTCGCCGTCAAGAGCAGGTATCAGCTGATCGAATATTGCAGGATTAGATGTGTCCGCTGTCCACTTTTGTATTTGAACCCAGTTATTACCTCCGTCAATACTGTATGATAAAGTTGCTGAGCTTCCATTTGAAACTTTGTAAAAATGCAGGAATGTCAGCCTTATATCTTCAGCATTAGACATATCAATTGAAGGTGTTATCAGATCAGCATTCTGCGAATTGCCGCTTCCGTATCCGTCACTGTTTAGGTTTGCATAATTTCCGTCCGCTCCCGCCATACCGTACAGATGTGTACCGAAAGTCCAGACCTGCCCATTCCCGTAATGATCAACAGTCTCCCAACCTAAAGGTAATTCAGTTGAAGCATTATAATTTTCGCTGAAAGGTATTCCGAACTCGGGAAATACGCCTGTTCCTGTAACAACAATAAATCTCTTTGCATTACCGGGGTCAGTTGATGTTATCTCAATACTGTCATTGTAGGTTTGTTCTACTGAAGGTTCAAAAGACAGATTAAATGTTTTTGTTGAACTTGGAGGGATTGTATAATGCAGAACGTTCTTCACAGTTTCTCTTGAAGAAGGATATACGATGTATCCGTCCGCAGTTGTTATCTGTCCAAGCATTGTTTCAGTTGAGCTTGTGTTTGTGATCGTGAACGTCTTTACACTCGTCATTCCGACTCCAATGTCTCCGTAAGACAATGTTGAGTTATCTATTGAGAATGAACCGCCTGTAGCTCCGTAAGCAACTTCAAATGTTACAGGGAGGATCAGAGTGGATTCGTTGGGATCATTTGAAGCAATGTATACATCTGCGGTATGAATACCAAGATCAAGGTCTGAAGCATCGCACGTTATAGTGATCTGGTCGCTTCCGTAACCTTCGATACTACCCGATCTGCTGCTGAAAGAAAGCCATTCCGGTATAGCAAGAAATTCAATTCTGAGACCGTTCTTTACATATCCTGAATTATATACTACTAAACAGCCGTCTGTGCCTGTAGGATCACCTATACCGATAGTACACTCATTAAGAATACCAAGCATATTTTTATATTGATAAACTATTTTTCCTGTTTTATAAATAATGATCTCGAATGTGTTTGGATTAGCACCCGGGCCGTAATCGTACTCCATTACTGCATCCCATTCAATGATAAATCTTTCATTAGCAGTATCAGCATAATAATATATCTGACCGCCGGCATCCGGATCAAGATCGTCCCAGAACGCTGCAAGAATCGCTCTCTCCCCTGTTCCTGTAGGTATAGGAGTATTGTTAAAAGTAATATCATCTTCAATAAATGAAGTTATGCCGTTATCACCGACAACGATCGAAGTGTAACTGTTACCGTAATAATTAAATGTAAATCCCATACTGAGAGATGCAGACTCCTGCTCATCACCAAGATTTAGGGCGTTACCTATAGAATTTATCTCAACCCAGTCGTAAACCGGTCCGTCAATTTCATCAGAATCTTCCCATTTATAACCATAGGTATCAGGGCCTCCGGTATCCTTTGAGTATTTTCCTTTTTTATAATTTACTGATAAAGTATAATCCAGCTGAACACTTGATACATTCTCAATGGTGAATACCTGATCGTCAGTACTTCCCGGAGGAGCCTGTGCAGAAACCGAACCCGGGTTAAGTTCAATATCAGCATAGATAAGATCGAATTCCCAAGTTGATGTAAATGAACTTGAACCCACAACATTGTTAGCTCTGACTTTCCAGTAATATGTATCTTCAGGAATGTTTGATCCGGGAGTATAATTGCTGGTTACTATAGTTTCATTGATCTCAGGCGATCCGAAATTCGGATCATTATCAACGAGTATAGTATAACTTGCAGTTTCCGGATTATCTTCCCAGTCAAATGTCGGGGTGGGATCAGCTATAGAGGTTGAATTAAGAGGGCTGACTAATGCAGGCATACCCGGAGGAGTGGTCGGTATATGTCCTAAAGCCGCGCCAATATCTATCAAACCATACCCTGAATAACCGTCCCATCCCGGTGAAGATTCGCCAATAGCAATATCTCTAGCAGTAGTTACCATTAAATTTCTAATTTGTGCAGGTGTGTATGAAGGATATTTGGATTTTATCAAAGCTGCAAAACCTGCTGCGTACGGACATGAAGATGAAGTACCGTTGAAGAATTCAAAATAATCACCTGATGAATATCCGTCAGATCCGGTTATATCTGTTGCCGGCATTATAGTAGGTGCAAGAATATCAACTGCGTTCATGTCATCCTGTGGTGCACCCAGATCATACATCGACGACCACCAGGTCTCAATATCAGAAGTAACTTCAGATTTTCTTACTCCTTCAGGTGCTGCCGCTCCTACTGCTATCACATTCGGATGGTTCGCAGGACCTGATATCTTTGTATATGAAGTTCCGTAATTTCCTGTTGAAGCAAGTAAAGTAACTCCTTCAGTATATGCATATTCAATTGCGGCATCATAGACAGGATCCTCTCCGTAAACTGCAGTCGGTGATCCGAAGCTCATACTGATCACATCGGCACCGTTATCCGCTGCCCAGATCGTACCGTTGGCAACCCCGTTAAAAACTCCTCCTGTAGTTGAAACCTTTACCATCATTATAGAACAGTTTCCGGCTACTCCGGTAACGCCTATACCATTATTGGCTATACCTGCAGCTATCCCGGCACAGTTCGTACCGTGAGCAGCAATAGAAATCCCTGAATCATATATAGGATCGTTATCACCCATACCGAAGTCGTAACCGCCAATATAATGAGCAGCAAGGTCAGGATGATTGTAATCTATTCCTGTATCCATTATGCAGAGCACTACATCAGGACTTCCGTACGCCTGTGTTCCGTCCCATCCCGATTGCGCATCGCAGTCGAAACCTGGTGTTCCGATCCCCGGTCCTGAATGTGACATTGTATCGGGATTATACTGAGGAAGCTGTGCCGTATTATTATGCCCCCAGTTCTCATCGAAATACGGATCGTTCGGAGTCGCCATCACATAATAGCATATTTCCGGTTGAGCGATATCAATATTTGGATCGGATTCATATAATTTAACCGCTTCCATTACATCTGCTTCTTCAGGTATCTCTATGGTCAGCCACCTGTCGAGACCGAGTTTTTGTGCAAGGACCTTATTCTTTGCTTCAATTATATCTCTCTTCACACCGATTGCTTTGATCTGCTCACTCTTCGTATCTATAGAGACTATACCGGTTGCAGGATACAGTTTATCCAGGTCGCGTATAAGCAGGTCCTTAGAACTCATAGCCTGTTCGGAGAGTCGTATTCTCAGTTTCCCCTGAAAATATTTTGGCATGTCATTAGTACTTTTATTTACAGGAGCATATGCCATGATTACTCCCGTTATGATCATAAGTACTGTTAATACTTTTTTCATTTCTCCTCCGTTTTTTATTTCAATTATTTCTATTTTACTTCTATTTGAAGGCGGTTTATAGTTTTACATAAAACTGTTTTATATAAAACAAATTTCCGGCTGTTTGTCAATAACTTTTTTCATATTTTTTTATTGTGATTCTCTTTTATCTAATATTCTCTTGACTTTAGTTTTATATGCAACTATATTTGAGCTATGAAAGATCCGCAGTATATAATCACGTTCATGTCAATGATCAGAAGCAAGGCTCACAACTTGATCATGTCGGAATTTAAAAAGAACGACATAGAAGGTCTTGCTCCGAGTCATGCCGCGATACTTAATTTATTGTACAGAACCGGTGACAAGCTTAAGATGAATGACATTGCCGAAAAAATCGGAAGAGACAAGTCCACACTTACAGTGCTGATCAACAAACTCGCACGGCTTAAATATGTAAAGAGGGTTAAATCGAAAGATGATTCAAGGAGCACATATATTGTTCTGACACAGAAAGGTCTCGATCTTAAACCGATATTCACACAAATTGCCGATCTCATGATTGAGACAGCTTTCAGGAACTTTACTGATAAAGAGAAATATCTGCTTATGGAAAAACTTGATAAACTCTATAACAATTATAGGCTTAATGGACAAAATCGGGTGCTAAAATCACTGTAAGTATTTAATATTTGCATATTTGTTGAATATTTTTATTTTTCAGAATAAAAACGGGTTAAAAAATGAGTAAAAAGCACTGTCCTAAATGCGGTTCTGTTAATGTTAAAAAAACGGTAAGAGGAATCTCAAACAAAGATATAAATGTAATTCATGCGGTTTTAGATTTGTAAACGAAAATAGGCAGCGATTGAAGACTTATCGGAAGGTACTTGAAGAGTATGTCGACAATAATCAAAGCTTTAAAACCATAGCATCGAAGCTAAAAGTATCATCCAAAACACTACGCAGAAAATTTTCTGATATAGGCTTAACGGAGCCGAAAATAGTTCCCTGTAAATGTTTGATCATTATGGATACCGTTTACACAAGAAGAGGCTTCGGAATTATGGTATTCAGAGACCATTACAGAAAAAGAAATTTATATTGGAAATATGTGCCTCACGAAACCAACGGTGAATATATTTCAGGCATAGAATACTTAGAAGAACAGGGCTGGAATATTTTAGGCATAGTTTGTGACGGAAAGAGAGGCATTCTAAATTCGTTCGGATCTATTCCAGTTCAGCTATGTCAGTTTCATCAAATAGCTATAGTCACCAGGTACATTACTAGAAAGCCGAAGCTGTTACCAAATATTGAGCTAAAAGAAATAGTCTCCAAACTGACTACTTCAACCAGAGACGAATTTGAATTATTACTCTTCGATTGGCATGAAAGATGGGAGTTCTTTCTTAAGCAGAAAAGTAAAAATCCTGAGACTCATAAGATTCATTATGCGCACAAAAGGCTTAGGAGTGCATATCGAAGTCTAGTAAGTAATCTCCCATATCTGTTTACTTATTTAAAATATCCTGATCTGAACATGCCTAACACTTCAAATTCTATTGAGGGCAAGTTCTCAAGGATCAAGACGAAGTTAAGGAATCATACCGGTCTGAAATTAGAAAAGAAGAAGAAAATATTAGATTATTTATTGTCAAAATAGCACCCGATTTTGTCCATTAGACC
>DAIMKZ010000115.1:0-6843 GCA_036721445.1 Candidatus Delongbacteria bacterium | reverse complement strand
ACAATCCGAAGAAAACGAACGGACTGCCGTACATGAACATGATCATCGATTCGCTCGTCGATACGAAATAAGCGACCCCTGTCGTCACCAGAAGAGCCGTCATCATCCAGTTGTAAACGCTGAGCATGAACCTCCTCTGCTCTTCGGCCACTTCCTGCGATATAACTCTTTCCTGCATCATTTTTTGCTCCTTAAAGCTTATTTTTCAAGTATGTATTTTACTGTCAGACCGGTCGTTGCGTTCAAAGATTCTTTATGGAGTCTCTCGAACGAATGAGAAGCGTCCACACCGGGACCGAAAAGCATATGGCGCGCGTCTATCCCGGTCCTTAGAGCGGCGGCGGCATCTGATCCGTACATCGGGTAGATATCGACTTTATATGGAATTTTATTCTTTTCGGCTATTCTAACGATCTTCTTTCTCAGCTCGTAATCGAACGGGCCGGTGGAATCTTTCGCGCAGATCGAGACAGTGTACTCGTCGGACTCCTGACCGCTGCCTAATGCGCCCATGTCGACCGCCACTATTTCAAAGCAGTTCTGCGGAAGTTTCGAGACAGTCCCGTTCCCGGTCTCCTCGGCGACGGAGATGTAGAACCATGTTTCATAGGCGGGTGTTTCCTTCGTGCGGGTAAAATATTCAACCGCGCCGAAAAGAGCCGCGACGCCGGCTTTATCGTCAAGATGTCTTGACTTGACGAACCCGGACTTCGTCACCTCGACGCGCGGGTCAAAGTAACAGTAGTCGCCTACCGCGATCCCGAGCTTTTTTACGTCGGCCGCGCTTTTCACTTTCTCGTCGAGCCTGACGCTTATGTTGTCGAAGCTGCGCTCCTCGCTCGAAAGGCTCTTGTTTACGTGTGCGGACGGATTGTTGTGCACTATCGTCCCGCGGTACCTTTTACCCGCCACTGTCTCGACCGTCACGTACTCGCCCTCGACACTGTGGGGATGCACCCCGCCGACAGGAACGATGAACACTCTGCCGTCGCCGCCTACTTTTTTGACCATCCCGCCGAGCGTGTCCGCATGAGCTGTCAGCAGCCTGACCTTCGAGTTGTCCTTTCCTTTCAGCTTTATGATAAGTCCGCCCTTGTTCGTGATCTCGTACTTCGCTTTTAGAGCTTTCAGTTTCTTCTCCAAAAGTTCGACTGTTTTACCGCAGTTGCCGGACATCCCTTCGGTATTAAGCAGTTCGGGCAGCAGTTTCCACGCGTATTCTTCGGCTTTCTTCATATTAATATCTCCATAAATTTAGCAGTGAAATATAGCAGTTTTTTATAAGCTCCTCAAGTAAGATTTACTTCAGATATATTTTTTTCTGGTCATTGTCTTTCCCGGTAAAGTTCAAAGTTTCAAGTCCTGCCCATGGTTTTCCGAAATACATCATACCGCCGGACAAAGCACCGATATTTTCATTTAAAACTTGACCTTTAGTAACATCGATGAGAAAATACTCTGTTTCAGCCCGACCCTCTATTTCAGCAGGCATCGAGATAATTATAGCCCATTTTTTATTCTGTGAAACTTCTGCTAATTGCAGAACAGATGCAGGATCTGAATATACCTCAATCTCTTTGTCATCCACAATTACAGCAAGTATCGCATTCTCGTCATCATTAACAAAAAGATCCGATACCTTCAGACTACCTTCTGATTCATAAAATTCTCCCGTAAAGACTTCCGAGATGCAAGTATTCTGATAATCAGTACCGGGATAAACATCAGTAACTTCTATCTTAAGGGCGATGCATTTATCAACAATCTCGAGCCCGAACTCCTGCGTAAATTTATTTTCTGCAAGCCTTGATATATTTTCGATTTCTTTAAGCGTAAGATCTATCTCGAATGACTGGATTCTGTGACTGTCCTCAAGATCAATAATAACTGGGTCATTGAACTCCAGACCCTTATAAACAGTTGCTGTCTCTGAGACGAATCCGTCTGCGTGTATGCCTGATAATTTTGTTACTCTGAGCTTTTTGGGCCGCGGGTATTTTAAAAATTCGTCTTTACTCTTACCGCTGAAGGGAAATATATTTACTGTGACTTTCTCCTGTTCGGACAGCCTGACAAACACTGTATGATCGAAGCGCGAAACATCGTAAAAGATGATATCAGTCCATACGCGGATCAGGTCTTTTATACTGTCGTAAGTATCTTTTGAGTGCAAATCATATAGATTTCTTTCCAAACTCTCAAGACTTTCTTTATACTCATCCATATTTTTTAAAAGCCCGGTTATCTCATCTTTACTCAACTTAGAAATTATGTGCTCAACGACCGCCCGTCTTGTAACTTCTGAATTATTTTTACAATAGATAGTCTCGTCAATGTATTCTTCATCTGTTTTGGGATAAATATCTCTCAGTACAAATCCCATTTCAGAAAGCGGGATTTTCTTCAATATCCTGCTGATATCCATTATACCCATCTTTTGATTTTCGGGGCAAATCACTTCAGTTATATCCGAAGATACTCTGATCTCTTTCGTTTGAATGTCATATATGTGTACGCTTTCGTACTTTTCTCTGATCTCATTAATTTTATCCTGTTTTTTGGGAGAACCACTGTTATACAAACTCCAGTCTGAAACAGGCTGAACTTTATACATTACGGAATCACCTGAGGTATTGAGTGATATCTTCCATAAACTTCTTGTTGATCCTATCAGAGCAGCCAGGTCTTTCAGGTCAACGATCTTTTCCAGAGATCTCTCATTCATATTAAGAGAGTATATTCCCATATCCGACATAATGTAATCGGGGATCCCTCCATCCGGGAACCGGGAGATCCCGGTTGCCTGCCTGTAAGCTTTTGTGGTAAGAACAAAAAAAGCAAATGAAGAATCAGCTGATATGCACCCGCCATGATGAATACTGTAGTCCAGTGAGAGATATTCTGAATGGCAGGAAAACAATAATAAAGCTGTGGACAGAATAATTACGAATTTTATTTTTTCACCCATTCAACACCTTCGCGCCAGCCAGTTTCGCCCAGAAGATATTTTTTGAACACATTCAGCGCAGTTTCTTTCGGCAGAACTTTACTCGCTTCGTACTGAACTCCTCCGACGCTGTACTCTACAACATAATTCCCGTCAGAAAAGGCCGCCTGAACGAAATCATCTTTGTTTGAAAGTATCATATAGAAATTATCGTCATCCATTGAATTAAAACTCTCAACAAGCTTTGCTTCATTCACATTTTCGAACTGATCGCCGCTCGCAAGTTCTATGTTCATTTTAACTTTCGGCTTTACAGGCTTATCGATTTTTGCACCTTTTTTCGGAGCTTCCGGAACATTAGTGCTTAATTTCATGAAATCATCTTTCGGAACTGTCTCAAGCCCGCTGCCGACAAAAACCCAGTTCTCTCCGTCCATAGTAGAAAGCATTACAGTGTTAATTTCCTCATCTGAGCTGTCTGAAAAATACGCTGCCGCTACTACTACGAAATTTCCCATAATATTATCAGAGTCGTATCTGATCTCTCTGATCTTTCCGTTCCATCGGTTCAAAGTTTTCATATCTTTCTTTATTGCCTCATCATCAAAGTATCCTTTTTTTATGGAGGGTTTCATTATACCTGATGCGTTCTTTTTTAGTAATTCCACATCCTGATCTTTATAGGCCTTTAGAACTTCAAGTGCGATCTTTTCAACCTGAGCATTTACAGAAAAAAGAATTGTTAAGATAGTCAGGATAATAATCTTTTTCATTGTTCTCTCCTTTTTTAGTTGAGTTTAAATAAGAATGTTTCAATAATCAAACATAACATTTTTGCAATATATTATCAACTTTTATTTCAACCCGTCAGTTTCACGCACAGCGCGGCAATGAACCCGATAAGCGTGGAAAGACCCGCGACCGTACTTCCCCCGTGCTCGTAAGCCTCGGGGAGCATGGTGTTCGCGATCATTGTGAGCATCGCGCCGGCGGCCATTCCCTCGATACCGGCGACGAAATATCTTATGCCGCCTTCGGGGTTGCCTGGAAAAAGAACGGCTCCGAGCATAGCGCCTGCTCCGGTCATTATGCAGAGACTCATCCACATCCAGAATATCTTTTTTACGCCCGATCCGTTCCTCTGCATGGTCACGGCGCTCGACATGGCTTCCGGCAGGTTCGCCATGAACACACCGGCAATGAAGGCAAGACTGACCGTAGTTCCCGCAGCAGCCGCGCTGACAGTGAGCATTCCGATCACCAGCGATTCAGGTATGCCGTCCAGAGCTATCCCGAGCCAGATGGCGAGGGCTGCGCCGCCGTGCTCTTTCACTTCCGCTTCGATATCCTTCCCGGTAACCGGGAACGAGAGTCTGTTAATATTTTTCTGAGCTGTTATCTGCCACTTGACCGCATCGGCTTTGAAGCTTTCGTCCTTTTCGGAGATATCCTTGAGCCGTTCCGTTATGATCTCCACGCTTGCGTCCTGAAGAGCCAGAGAATGTTTGAGGAGGTTCTCGTAATCAGATCTGTCTAGTACATACACTTCGACGTCTCCGACAGCTCTGACATCCGCTGTCCTTTTGCAGTCGGTCATTAAAGCGATCTCGCCGAAAGTATCACCGTCGGTCATCTTAGCTACTACTTCCGGTCCTTTACCTGAATCTCTTACGACCTCGACGTTACCTCTAGTGATAAAGAACAGTTCCCTGCCGTCGTTCCCCTGGGTGAGAATCGCATCGCCATTTCTGTAATGTTTCGTTTTGACCACCTGCATAAGCTGCATTATGTCCTCGGGCGGCAGAAGGTGCAGGAATTTGATATTACTGAGGCTCTTTATCATCATTTTAGCTCTGCGGTGCTTCTTGCGGTGAATATGCCTCTTGAACAGAGATTCTTTCCTTAAAAACGCGCCTTTGCTGTTGAGTATCCTGTTGAGCATTTCAAATATCAGCCCCCCTATGACAGCTCCCGCCATTGTCGAAACTATGATAATATGGTCATGCGCTTCATGAGATATATGCAGAGAGTGGGAGAACAGTTCGATGGTCAGGGCGAATAAAAGGGCTCCGCCGCCGAAAGCCATCAGCGAAGAAGTGACTTTATGCGACGGTTTGGTCCACAGGCCGATCATGGCTCCGACAGGCAGGGACACAGCGCTGACAAGCCCCCATATCAGGGCCACTACAATAACGGTATATTCCGCTTCTTCCATATAAACCTCAAATTGACTAATAATCTTCCTTCACACATCTTACGCAGGCCCCCTGAGCCTTTGGAAAACTTCCTTTAACAGCAGAAGAATAATTATAGTACATGGCTATGGTAGCGTAGTTCGAATATGTTGCGGCAGTTGATGACCACCACAGTCCTGTTCCTTTTCTCATCGTAAAATTTCCTACACTTGTTCGATAGCCTGTACCCTGGGCTCTGAAACTGAATTTATCTTCTGCTCCGGAATTCGGCAATGTCCAGTATTCACTTTCTGTTGTTTTCAGCTTTGCCCCTGCTTGTGCTATCGATCCGCATTCTTTAATAAGGAGTTCCCAGTCATCCATTGTCGGGATCCTCCATCCGTTCGGACAGAGAAAACCATTCTCAATCGCGTATCCGTTGTACAATATCCCGTAGCCTCCTCCGAGTTCGGGGACATTGTCATACCATGAATAAGCCGGCGTTGACATATCCTTCCAGTCCTTGGCATCCCTTACATTCGGTATCACGCCGCCGGTGCTGAACCTGGTCGTTCTGAGATCTTCAGCCATCCAAGTCTGCCTTCCTATTCTTACAGTCCTGTATGACCTGCCCTCAACGTCCATCATCGTGTTCGCGTTCTGTACCGAGCCGATTCCGGCAGGCGCGGATGCCGTCACTGACGGCGAAGACGAAGAGTAAGTTACTTTATCTATCTCGCTCATCGGTATGGTAATTATAGTGTGATCCTTTTTGTGGATGTGCATATTCTGGGCATAGATCACCAGAATCGCGGTCAGAATAACTGTCGTGAAAAGCTTTTTTAATAACATCGTGCCTCCATGGTTCATTTCAGAATTAATTTAAGCAATTAATCCGATTTAGACCATAAAAATTATTTACGTCTGTTATTCCCGTGACAGGTCTCATTCTTTTTTCCAGTCAACTATCTCAAAATGAGCTTCAACTCCTTTTACTGCAGCTTTTACTGTGAGTCCTGCCGTACAAAGAAATGCGACGGCGATGGTCTTTTCTGCCCAGATCTTTTCGTCACTGTCAGCGATCAACATAGCCGTGATCCCGCTGAGGATCGAAACAACTACTCCAGAGCCCAGATATTTCAATGCGGTCATTACCCGTTTAGTTTTATAAATATCTATATTGGCTACACTGTCTACCTGTAGCGTTCCTGTTTGTACGCTGTCTATATCGAACGAGAATACTTCTCCGTCATAGTTGACATTCCTGATCCGCAGTTCTTTGCCGCTGACCATTCTTAAAGTCGCCTCTTTATTCTCAGCCAGTGAATTGAATTCTTTTCCCGACTGGTATTTTGACAAAGTACGGTTTATCGTGCAGGATACTGTCAGAAAGAAAATAATAATGAAGGCTATATAGCGCATAAGAGTCCTCCGATGTTTGATATATTTATATTTAAACTATCTGGAGAGTGAAATCAAATTAATTTTTCTTTAATATCCTTCTTAAGTCTTTTCGAGTATCTGTTTTATTACAAATTCTCTTCTTCTGCCGAATTTATCCGGAGTGATCCTGAGCTTTTTATCTTTCAGATATTCCGCGACATACTTCAGCTCGTCACCTGAATATTTCAGATCGATCTCATTGAGGACATAGAGGGTATAATAGAACGGAAAACTCTTCCACCTTCCGGTACCGTCCCTAAATTTTTTCAGCCATTTCAG
>DAIMKZ010000114.1:0-6971 GCA_036721445.1 Candidatus Delongbacteria bacterium | reverse complement strand
AGTTTCCCCTTCCGTCGAACGATTCGACGGGCATACCCTGAAAGTCTCTTATCCTAGGAATCGAGATCTCTATCAATCTGTCGAGGAACTCATACATATAGACGCCCCTTAATGTTACATGCGCGCCGATCTTCATTCCTTTTCTCAGTTTGAAATTAGAAACTGATCTCTTTGCCTTGCTGATCGCAGGTTTCTGGCCGGATATGAGCGTAAGTTCTTCAACTGCGGCATCCAGGGTTTTAGGCTCTTTTATAGCCTCGCCCATACCGACGTTCAACTTTATCTTCTCAATCTTGGGAACCTGCATCACGCTTTTATATTTGAACTTTTCCATCAGATAAGGACAGACTGTTTCGCGATACTTGGTTTTCAATCTTTGTTGATTATCCATTTTTCCCTCTTCCTTAAACAGCTTTGTTACAAGACCTGCAGATTCTTTCAACCTTTCCGTCTTCAGTTCTTCTTTTTGATACTCTTACGGCTTTATCGCAATTCGAGCATACCAGCATCACATTTGAAACATGGATCGGCGCTTCTTTTTCGATAATTCCGCCCTGCTGATTCATCTGGTTAGGTTTCTGATGTTTCTTAACAATGTTAACACCTTCGACGATAACCTTGTTCTTATCAACAATAACCTTAAGGACTTTGCCGATCTTTCCCTTATTATTGCCAGCAATAACCTTTACCTTGTCATCTCTAATAATTTTCATCTTCGCAAACCCTTATTTGTTTACAGAACTTCCGGAGCTAAAGATACGATCTTCATATAGCCTTTTTCTCTCAACTCTCTGGCTACCGGACCGAAGATCCTCGTTCCTTTCGGTTCCCCTTTTTCGTCAAGAATTACAGCTGAATTCTCATCAAATCTGATGTAAGATCCGTCAGGTCTCTTGTATTCTTTCTTGGTCCTGACCACTACAGCCTTAACAACATCACCTTTCTTGATGGATCCGCCCGGTATAGCGCTTTTAACTGCACATACTATTACATCGCCGACCCTTGCGTACTTCTTTCTCGTACCTCCCAGTATCCTGAATGCAAGTACGGATTTCGCTCCGGTGTTATCGGCTACTGTCAGTCTGGTTTCTTCTTGTATCATCTTTGGACCTTAGTGTTATTTTTTTCTTTCTACGATTTCGACTAAATACCAAGACTTGGTCTTGCTGAGCTTTCTGCACTCCCTGATCTTCACGGTATCGCCCTCTTTACATGTGTTGTCAGGATCGTGAGCAATATACTTCTTGCTGCGGTTGAAGAATTTCTTATAGATAGGATGCATCTCCTTTCTCACGACGAGGACGGATATAGATTTATCCATCTTGTCGCTTACTACAACCCCTGTCCTGACTTTTTTAAGGTTCTTTCTTTTTTCTGCCATTTGTTCTGCCATTCTTTTGCTCCAACAATTCTGATTCGAGATTTAATCCTGCCTTAATCCTGTACTTCGTTCTTTCTTTTTTCTGACACGATCGTATTCATTTGCGCGATCTCTCTTCTCAGAGTACGGATCGTCATAGGATTCTCTAATTGGTTTAGAGAATGTTTGAACTTCAGGTCGGCAAGATCCTGTTTTGTCGTGTCTATTTTCTTGAGAAGCTCTTCCACGCTCAGCTCTCTAATCTCAGCGACTTTCATTCATTATTCTCCGATTTCATTTCTTGAACATATTTTGGTTTTGATCGGCAGTTTGCTTGAAGCCAGTTTAAAAGCTTCTCTCGCCAGATCTTCCGGAACTCCCTGAATCTCAAAAAGGATCCTGCCCGGTCTGATAACAGCTACCCAATACTCCGGAGCACCCTTTCCTTTACCCATCCTTGTTTCAGCGGGTTTTTTGGTGACCGGTTTATCCGGGAATACTCTTATCCACATCTTTCCGCCTCTCTTCATCGCTCTGTTGATAGCGATACGCGCGGCTTCGATCTGCCTTGATGTCATCCAGAACTGCTCCATCGCTTTAAGGCCGTAATCTCCAAAAGCAATAGTGCTTCCTCTAAAAGCCAGCCCTTTCGATAGGTTTTTCTGAACTTTCCTGTGCTTGATTTTCTTCGGCATTAACATGTTACTGATTCTCCGCTAAGAATTATTGTTTAGGTATCCGAATTTTTCACCGTTGCATACCCATACTTTTACTCCGATCCTGCCATAAGGTGTATGTGCTTCAACAAGCGCATAGTCTATGTCCGATCTGAGTGTGTGCAGAGGTACTCTTCCTTTGTGATAACCTTCGGTTCTTGCCATATCAGCGCCGCCTAGCCTGCCGCTGCATTGAACCTTGATACCCTGGACATTGGCTTTCATAGCCTGATCGATAGCTTTTTTTAGAGCCCTTCTGAAATTGATCCTTTTTTCAAGCTGTCTTGCGATCGATTCTCCGATTAGGCAGGCATTGATCTCAGGCCTTTTGACCTCGAAGATGTTGAGATTGATCGGTTTCTTGAAAACGGTTTTGAGCTCTTCTTTAAGCTTTTCTATCTCCTGGCCCTTTCTTCCGATAACTATACCGGGTTTTGCCGTGAAAATACTCAGATTGATCTCTTTAGGTTTCCTTTCGATCCTTACCTCTGAAACACCGGCCTCTTTCAGTCTGGTGTTCACATACTTTCTGATCCTCAGGTCTTCCATTAGTTTGCCGGAAAAGTCTTTCTGATCGAACCAGATAGAATTCCATGTCCTGTTTATTCCAAGTCGAAGCCCTATGGGATTACACTTTTGACCCAAAAAGTCCTCCTATTCTTTTTCAGCCAGTTTTACTTTTATGTAAATGTGGCTTGTTCTTTTTCTGATTCTTGTTGCCCTGCCCTGAGCACGGGGCTTGAATCTCTTCATGGTCGGCCCTTCATCTGCGAACATCGTGTCAATGAAAACGGTGTTCGTATCAATAGAAGTATCCCTGTTGTTCTCGATCAGGTTGGCTACTGCTGACTTAAGGGTCTTTTTTATAGACATTGCGGCAAAATTGGGAGTGAAATCCAGAATAGTGATAGCGCTCTCAACATCTTTCCCTTTGATCAGTGCCATAACAAGCCTGACTTTATTAACAGGGTAACCTACCCATTTTGATTTTGCATACGCTTCCATCGTTCCCTCTATTTTTTAACCTTTGAAGCTTTTTCCGATTTTTTCTCAGGATGACCTCTGAAAACTCTTGTTAATGAAAATTCGCCCAGTTTGTGACCTACATGATTTTCCGTTATATAAACTGGGATGAACTGTTTCCCGTTGTATACAGAAACCGTATGACCTATGAAATCAGGAACTATGGTCGACCTTCTTGACCAAGTTTTGATCACGCTTTTCTGCTTTGTTTTGTTCAGTTTCACAACTTTATTGAGCAGATGGTCGTCAACAAACGGACCTTTTTTAACTGATCTTGGCATTCAACAAACCCCGTTATTTTGTTTTTCTTCTTTTGATTATATACTTGTCGGAAGGTTTGTTCTTCTTCCTGGTCTTATAACCTTTAGCATATACTCCCCATGGCGACACGGGCTGTCTTCCTCCGCAAGTCCTACCTTCACCACCTCCGTGCGGATGATCTACCGGATTCATGGCCGCACCTCTAACCGTAGGCCTTACACCCAGCCATCTTTTTCTTCCTGCTTTTCCGTGATTCTGGTTGAAATGATCGATGTTGCCGACCTGCCCCAGAGTAGCATAGCAGTTTTCATGCACGAGCCTTACTTCACCCGACGGCATCTTCAGATGACAGTAACTTCCGTCCTTTGCCATCAGTACCGCATAGTTTCCTGCAGACCTGACCAGCTGACCGCCCTTTCCTATCTTGAGCTCTACGTTGTGTATCATCTGCCCGGCAGGTATTGCTTTTAACGGCAGTGCGTTACCGGGTCTGATATCAACGCTTTCGCCTGACACTAAAGTATCTCCTACAGAAATTCCGCTTGGAGCAAGTATGTATCTTTTTTCGCCGTCGGCGTAGAAAAGAAGAGCAAGTCTTGCAGTCCTGTTGGGATCATACTCGATCGCAGCTACTTTTGCGGGAATATTGTGCTTATCTCTCTTAAAATCGATAACCCTCAGACATGTCTTGTGACCGCCCCCTATGTGTCTGGTAGTGATCCTTCCGACATTATTCCTTCCCCCGCTCTTCTTTTTTGTGACGAGCAGAGCTTTCTCAGGTTCTTTTTTGGTGATCTCGGTAAAATCGGGGATCATCATGAACCTTCTGCTGGGGGTGTATGGTTTAAATTTTCTTACTGGCATTTTAACTCCAAATCTGCTACATTTTCAAATAGTTCAATCTAAGCCTGGTCGTAAACGTCAAGCTTATCGCCTTTAGCCAAAGTAACGATCGCTTTCTTGAAATCGCTTTTCTTTCCGAAAAATCTTCCGACCCTGGCCTTTCTTCCCTCATAATTAACGGTATTTACGCCTGTAACAGAAACTCTGAACCTGCTTTCGATCTCTCTCTTGATCTCGATCTTGTTCGCATTTACATCAACAAGAAAGGTATACTGGTTGTTCTTTTCCTGCATTTTGCTCGTTTTTTCCGTTATGAGCGGTTTTCTTAAAATCATTTTCATCATTCATTCACCCTGTCAATAGTTTGTAGAGCGTCTTTCTGTATTACCAGGCAGTCGGCATTCATGATCTCGTATGTCGATACGGTATCCGCAAGCTGGATATTTGCATTTTTAATGTTCAGGACGGACTTGATAAGGTTTACCGTGTTGTTGAATTTGCTGTCTTCGTCAACCGAGCTGTACGTATCAAGTACGACAAGAACTTTCTTGCCTAAAAGCTCCATTCCTGTTAGCACATTAACAAACTTAGCTGTCTTCGGGGTTTCGAAAGAGAAATTATCTATCAGATATATCTGACTGCTACCTGCTTTGTCTGAAAATGCAGACTTTCTGGCAAGAAGTTTCTGTTTCTTATTCATCTTCAATGAGTAATCCCTAGGTGAAGGACCGAATGTCTTTCCGCCTCCGACCAGCACAGGAGACCTTCTGTCACCCCGTCTTGCTCCGCCGGTACCTTTCTGCCTGAACAGCTTTTTTGTACTGAATGCGGTCTCAGACCTGCCCTTTGCCTTGGCAGTTCCCTGTCTCTGGTTAGCCAGATATACTTTTACAGCCTGATGAATGAGATGATAATTCGGTTCTATCCCGAATACTTCATTGTTAAGCTCAACTTCAACAGAGGTTTTTTTACCTTCAATATCATAAACCGGCAGCTTCATCATACCTCCATTTTCCATATTTTGAGAATTCCGTTCTTTGCGCCTGGAAGAGAGCCCTTGATGAATAGTATGTTCTTCTCGGGTATTATCTTCAGAACCTCGATATTCTTGATGGTCACCTGATCGTTTCCCATCCTGCCAGGCAGATGCTTTCCTTTCCAGACCCTTGAAGGCCACGTACACTGCCCGATAGAACCGGGCCCCCTGTGGGATTCGTGTGTCCCGTGCGAACCTCCCTGCAGATGCATCCCCCACCTTTTCACAACGCCCTGAAAACCTTTTCCTTTAGAAATACCTGAAACTAACAGGTTGTCTCCCTCATTGAACATGCTGACATCAATCTGAGTACCTACTGCCACTTTGCCCGCACCTTCAAACCTGAATTCCCTTAAATGCTTCAGGGTTTCTACTCCGGCTTTTTTAAAATGCCCTGCGAGAGGTTTGTTTACCCTTGATTCTTTTTTCGGTTCAAACCCGATCTGAACGGCTTCATATTTGTCTTTTTCGATAGTCTTTACCTGCACAACCTTACAGGGTCCCGCCTGGACTATAGTGACGGGAAACTCTCTACCCGCCGGTCCGAAAAAGCTTGCCATTCCTAATTTTTTTCCTAAAATGACGTCCATTATTATTGCGCCTTTCCTTTTAAACTACTTTAACTTCAATGTTTACACCAGCGGGAAGCTCCAGTTTTGTCAACGCTTCCATGGTTTCTGTTTTCGAGTTTAGAATTTCAACCAGTCTTTTATAGATCCTTTTTTCAAACTGCTCTCTTGATTTTTTATTGACATGCGGAGAGCGAAGAACCGTGTAAATGGTCTTCTTTGTTGGAAGAGGCACAGGACCGGATATCACCGCTCCTGTTTCTCTTGCCTTCTTGATGATCTTTTCGGTTGAAATGTCGATCAGATGATAATCGTATGATTTCAATTTGATCTTTATCTTCTGCGAAGCCATTTTCACCTCTTAATTTTCAAATTCTATTCGACTATCTGCGCAACAGCGCCGGCTCCGATCGTTCTACCGCCTTCCCTGATAGCGAACCTAAGTCCGTGCTCCATAGCGACAGGATAGATCAGAGTAACATTGATCTCAGTGTTGTCGCCTGGCATGATCATCTCTACACCTTCGTTCAGAGCAATTGAACCGGTAACGTCAGTTGTTCTGAAATAGAATTGAGGTCTGTAGTTGTTGAAGAAAGGTTTGTGCCTTCCGCCCTCTTTTTCTGTAAGTACGTAAACCTCTGCTTTGAACTTAGTGTGAGGAGTTACAGATCCGGGCTTAATTACACACATACCTCTTTCGATTTCTTTCTTGTCAATACCTCTGAGAAGAAGACCGACGTTATCTCCGGCTTCTCCCTGATCAAGAAGCTTTCTGAACATTTCGACACCGGTACATACAGATTTTCTCTTTTCTGCCGTGAGTCCGATTATCTCGACTTCTTCACCGACCTTGACCATACCTCTCTCGATCCTTCCGGTAGCTACCGTACCTCTTCCTGTAATAGAGAACACGTCTTCAACAGGCATAAGGAAAGGTTTCTCTGTTTCCCTTGCCGGTGTAGGAATGTAGCTGTCAACAGCATCCATCAGCTCGATGATACATTTGGTTTTTTCAGGATCTTCAGGATGTTCCATAGCGCTTAAAGCTGAACCCATGATAAAAGGAACATCTTCAGGGAATTTGTACAGTTCGAGAAGTTCTCTAACTTCCATCTCAACCAGGTCAATGATCTCAGGATCGTCGACGAGGTCAACTTTGTTCA
>DAIMKZ010000113.1:0-7011 GCA_036721445.1 Candidatus Delongbacteria bacterium | reverse complement strand
AGCGAATCTTTTGTCGGCAATACTCAGAGTTTCGCATTTGGATTTAATAAAATTTATTCCCCTCAGAACCGAGCTTTCACCCTCAGCGGCATCAGTAACTGACTGACAAAGCTTTTTCAGGTCTTCAATACTGTCGAGCTTGTTGAGTTCTGCCGAAATCTCAGAGTCCTCGTTCTCTTTGGGCGACACTTCGTCTATCTCCTTGAGATGATAGCTGAGAAGTTCCTTTTTATCTCTCAGTTCTTTCTCTGCTTTTGTTATCCTGTCGATCTCTTTTATAAGGCTGATGATCTCATTGTATAACCTTTCCGTTTCGGACACAGACACTTTGCAGTACCCGTCAAGTATCCTTATATGCGTCTCATTATTCAGAAGCGACTGATGATCGTGCTGGCCGTGCATATCGATAAGGCTGTTCCCGACTGAAGTTAATATCTCGGTGTTAGAAGGGCTGTCGTTAATGAATATCCTGCTCCGCTTATTTCTCGAAAGCTCGCGCCTGATTATCAGGCTATTTTCAGCTTCGAAACTTTGATCTTTGAGCGATTTTATAATTTCGGGGTTAAGATCTGAAAATTCAGCCTCCACGATAAGTTTATCTTCACCCGACCTGATCATGTCAGTATCGGTCTTTTGTCCGAGTATTAAATTCAGGGATGATATAAGTACGGATTTTCCCGCCCCTGTTTCGCCTGTAATGATGTTCAGGCCTTCGTCGAATGATACTTCAAGGCTGTCGATTATCGCGAGATTAGTTATGCTTAATCTGCTTAAATACATCTTAGTTGAACGGTCTTCTGAGGTCGTAGAGCCTTTCTATTTTGTGTAAGTCGGCGGGTGATTTGATCGTATAGAACTCTTCGGCGTCGTTCCCGTCCTCCATTATGTTCAGTACGGCATTGGCCAGATATTTACCGATCTTTATCACTGTGGTCTTTCCGAAAAGTTGATGCTCATAATAAGGATCTTCAAGGTTGCCGGCCATAGTATTTGTAAAGATTATCTCTTTGATCTTTTCTGAACGGAGGAGATTCTGCGATCTGCCGGTCAGGTGCGCATGAGTTGCGAACATAGTGAACCTGTCACCTCCCATTTTTTCAATAACTCCGTACATAGAGGCGAAACTTCTCACAATATCGTCAAAAATGAATTTATCTTTATTTTCATGACCCTTATAATTGGGTGAGCTCTCAGCTATACAAATATTCTTCAGATAGCCTGTAACGGGGTCTCTTTCCTTTTTGAATCTCACCCAGCTGATATCAGTATAATCATGATTGAGATTCTGAAGGTTCTTCAGAATATCCGTTCCAAGTTCCTTTGAGCCGTCGTCCGTCGAGACGAAAACCGCATTTTCGCCTTTATTTTTTATTTTTCCGTATGTGAACAGATAATGGGCTATGATAGGCGCTATCGGAAGGTCTATCAGAACTTTTGACCCTTTACTTATATCTTTAAAATACACTTCACCGAACGCTTCGGTCAGATTACTGCTGTGAGAATGCAGTGTCATAACTTTTGATACACCTTCGTTATAAAATCTTTTCGCGAGCCTTAAAGTCGAGAGAGATTTTCCGTCGTACTTATGTATATCTCTGGGAGTAAAGTTAATACCGCTTCCGGGTCGTAAATGATTTCCGCTGAGTCTTACATTCGTCCAGATCAGGCTGACTTCTTTCGCGCCGTTGGAACGGCACACATCCGCGGTGTGACATATCCTCTCAAAAAGCTGTGAAGGTTCCCACTGTTTGTGACTGGCTACAAGATAAACATGTTTTCCTGCGAGCCTGTTCATCGGTTCATCGATAAAACCGTCCTTGCCTTCGAGAAGAAGTTTCGGATCATAATCGTCATCCTCGTGCAGGAAATGAGCAATAAGTCCCTCGGGCTTCCACGGCTGATTAAGTTCTTTTGCGAGTTTCCTCGCGAACCTGTCCATCGGTTCAACGGGGATAATTACTCTGTCAAAAGGTTCTATCTTGCCTAAAAGGTCCATCTGTAAGATCCTCTCGGTTTTTTAATAAGACTTGGCGAAGATCACTCTTTTTGAACTTTTTGCTCCGCAGTAAATACATTTACCTTCTGATTCCTTTTCAGACATAGGTATGTTCCTTACGGTAACTTTCAGCTCTTCCTTGATAGCCTCTTCGCATTTTCTGTTCCCGCACCAGTGCGACCGCGCGAAACAGCCGTGCAGCTCAGGCTTCTCTTCGTTCTTCGGTGTGAATATTTTCTTAAAATCATCGTAATTGTCGATCTCTATAGTGTTCTCATTTCTGAACTTGAGAGCTTTTTCATATATTTCATCCTGCATCGAGGATAATGTCCCGATCAGGTTTTTTATGAATTCACCACTTCCGATGAAGTTTTTTTTAAGTTCAGGATCGTTCCTTTTTACAACCGCCAGCGAGTTCTTCTCAACATCTTTGGGACCGACCTCGATCTTTAGAGGCACTCCTTTTTTTATCCAGTACCAGTTCTTCTCACCGCCTCTGATGTCCCTGTCATCTACATGAATTACTATTTTACGGTCAAAAAGTCTCAATCCCGAAATTTCCTTTTTGATTGCGTCGATATATTCAGTAACGGCTTTCTTTTCATTTTCGTCCTTGTAGATCGGAAGAAGTACTATGTGCGCGGGAGCTATCCTGGGCGGCAGAATGAGTCCGTTATCGTCAGAATGAGCCATGACGAGTGCGCCGATGAGCCTTGTGGAGACTCCCCATGAGGTCGTCCATGCGAATTCCTCTCTGCCTTCTTTGCTCTGGAATTTGATCTTCGACGCTTTGGCGAAATTCTGGCCCAGGAAATGTGAAGTACCGCTCTGAAGAGCTTTTTTGTCCTGCATCATCGCCTCTATAGAGTAGGTCGACACCGCACCGGGAAATCTTTCCGACTCGCTTTTTTCTCCTTCGATCACCGGTAGAGCCAGAACTTTTTCGGCGAATTCTTTATAAACATTGAGCATTTTATATGTTTCTTCCATCGCCTCTTCTCTAGTGGCGTGGACAGTATGCCCTTCCTGCCACAAGAATTCGGCGGTTCGTAAAAAAAGCCTCGTCCTCATCTCCCAGCGGACGACATTGGCCCACTGGTTTATCAGGATCGGAAGGTCCCTGTATGAATTGACCCATTTGGCGTAAGACGCGCCTATGATCGTTTCGCTGGTCGGTCTGACGACCAGGGGCTCCTCGAGCTTTCCGTCAGGTACAAGCTTGCCTTCCGGGTTGACCGAAAGCCGGTGATGAGTCACGACCGCGCATTCCTTGGCGAAGCCTTCAACATGATCGGCCTCCTGCTGGAGGTATTCGAGAGGTATAAAAAGCGGAAAGTACGCGTTCACGTGACCTGTATCCTTGAACATCTGATCAAGTTCTCTCTGCATGTTCTCCCATATTGTATAACCCCACGGTTTTATCACCATGCAGCCCCTAACATCGCTGTTCTCGGCAAGCTCACCCGCCTTTATCACTTCAAGATACCACTGGGGATAATCTTCCTCCCTTGTGACCGGTATCGCTGTTTTTTTGAATTCCGCCATTTATCTGATCCCGTAATATTATTTCTTAGTGTCTTATTTCGTAATTCGGAGCTTCTCTTGTTATATGAACGTCATGAGGATGGCTTTCGATAAGGCCCGCATGCGTCATGCGGATGAACTGAGTTTTTTCCTTCATTTCCTCAATGTTTTTGACCCCGCAGTAACCCATAGCCTGCCTTAGACCACCGACCATTTGGTAGATGGTATTGGCGACCCTTCCCTTGTAGGGTATCCTTCCCTCAATTCCTTCAGGTACGAATTTTGTCGATGCCAGCTGAAAATACCTATCCGCCGAACCTTTCCTCATTGCTCCTATCGAGCCCATTCCTCTATAAGCCTTGAATTGCCTGCCCTCGAACAGGATCATTTCACCCGGAGCCTCATCCGTGCCGGCGAGCATGGAACCGAGCATCACGCAGTCCGCTCCCATTCCTATAGCCTTGGCTATATCGCCGGAGTACTTGATCCCGCCGTCCGCGATAACGGGTATTCCGTGCTTTCTGCACGCTTTTACAGCGTTCATGATCGCCGTTATCTGCGGCACGCCTACTCCCGCCACGACCCTGGTCGTGCAGATCGAGCCAGGTCCTATACCTACCTTGACAGCATCCGCTCCCGCCTTTATCAGCGCTTCGGCTCCTTCGGAGGTTGCGATATTGCCTGCAATTATTTCTACGCTGTATTTCTTCTTGATCCTTCTGATCTCCTTTGCAATGTCTTCATGGTGGCCGTGAGCACTGTCTATGACGATCACATCGACCTTGGAGTTCATCAGGAGTTTTATCCTTTTATCGTCTCCGTTCGCCGATATAGCTGCAGCTACCCTCAATCTGCCGGCGCTGTCTTTGCATGCGTTCGGAAAACTCTCTTTCTTTTTTATGTCCTTGAAAGTGATCATACCTTTGAGGTTATATTCGTCATCAACTATAGGAAGTTTCTCTATCTTATTCTTCTGCAGAATTAATTTAGCTTCTTCCAGAGATGTTCCTTCTTTGCCTGTAACAAGAGGGCATTTCGTCATGATATCTTTTACTTGTATATCGTCCTTGTATTCGAACCTGATATCCCTGTTGGTTATAATCCCGACCAGCTTTGTGCCTTCAACTACTGGAACACCGGATATGGAGAATTTTTCCATAAGACTGAATACTTCCCTCAGACGGGCATCCGGTCCGATCGTTACGGGATCAGTTATCATCCCGCTTTCAGATCTTTTTACCTTATCTACTTCGACCGCCTGTTCCTCGGGCGTCATGTTCTTATGGATAACGGCCATTCCTCCCTCTCTCGCCATTGCGATACCCATGTGGTACTCTGAAACTGTATCCATTGCCGCGGATATTATAGGTATGTTCAGCTTTATATTCTTAGTCAGAAATGTAGTTGTATCAGCTTCAGACGGTTTAACCGAGCTTTTCTTCGGCAGTAGAAGAACATCGTCGAAAGTCAGTCCGGTATCAAGTATTTTTTCCATAGATCCACCTCTTTTTTTAAGCAAAAAACCGCCCTTGCCGGCGGTCGTTTATCTGCTTGTTTTCCGCATATTTTTTAATAAAGAAACACATACATCCCTGCGCATTAACATGAAATAGCAAAAATAATGAAATTACCCGATATAGTCAAGACTAAATGTTTTTATGTTTTGGAGCAGTTAATCAGTCCCCGGAATACTTATCAGTACCGGATATCTTTAATATTTCGCCATAAAACACATGATGGTAATCTTTATCCGGGTATTTGCCTTCTATGCCGGGATCGGTAAATTCTGAAGGAGTGAATCTTGAGGAATATATTTTTCTGCATTCAATTATCAGTTCAGCTTCATCGTAAGCCGGGCATTCGATTTTTTCTGATGGAATTACTTTCAGTCCTGATATTTCAGCTTTATTTTCGTCCTTACCGCTGACTGTACCGAAATATTTAAGTTTATCTCTGAATTCTTCTCCGAAAGCACACAAGGTGAAAGTATCATATTTTTCAATGAAATTAATGGTATGTCTTGTCGGCCTGACAACTACCTGAACAAAAGGTTTATTCCACATTACTCCGATACTACCCCAGGCAACGGTCATTGAGTTAAACGCTTCATGATCGAGCACTCCGGCCGTAAGTAGCAGCCACTGCTTATCCCAGAGCTCAAAAATATCCGTTCTGAAATGATCCGGTTTAATTATGTCTCTTTTCATGTTTACAACTCCGGCTTTTTAATATAAATTATATATGGGGAAAATAAAAGAAATTTGCAAGGATTAAATAATGAAAATTCTGCTTCAGAGAACCGACAGCGTGAACATAATGGTGGCAGGTTCGCAGGTTTCATCTTCAGGAAAAGGGCTTCTGCTGCTGATTGGAATAGGCGCTGAGGATGATGAAAGTACAATTCCTTATTTTATAGATAAAGTCACAAATTTGAGAATATTTGAAGATGCAGAAGGCAAGATGAATCTTTCAGTTAAAGACATCGGAGGAGATATCGCGGCTGTTTCTCAATTTACTCTTTATGCAGATACCAGAAAGGGAAGAAGACCGGGCTTTTCTCTTGCCGCGCCGCCTGAGAGAGCTATAGCTGTATATAACGCATTCATTAAGGAGCTGAAAAAAACGGGTTTGAATATCTCCGAAGGAGTATTCGGCGCGCACATGGAGATAAGCCTGGTAAATAACGGTCCTGCGACATTCATGTTAGAATGAACGCATAAAAAAATAATTCTTTTATAGTATTGACATGAATGATAAATACTCTTATTTTACATTTACCTTGATTTTGCCGGAATTTAAAGAAGGGAGTAAAACATGATATTCGATATTCTTCTTATATTAATGCTGATCGTTAGTTTGAACAGAGCGGGAAAAAAGGGATGCACAGAAGATATGCATTTCGTGATCGGTTTCTTTTTGATCGTAAGAATGGCCGGGGCTTTTTATATGCCTGTTTCAAAAATCCTGATAAACTTTATTAAAAACCCCAGTTTTGCCGCATATGCATCCTACATTCTTGTAGCTGTAGTAGTTTTCTTCATTTTTACTTCGATTGCAGGGCAAAGGATTATCGAGGCAGGTAAAAAGGTGCCCAAATCCACTGGACTGGTCATAACTTATATTTTCGCGTTACTGAAAACCGTGATTATATATTCCGTAATATTTTCTTTTATTTATACTTTACCAGTACTTCGCAGGCTTCCCGACAATCTGATCACGCCGAGATCCTACAAACTTACCTACGGAATACTCGGTGTCGGCACCGAAGACCTGTTTCAGGATATTTCAGACTATCTTACTGAGACTCTTAAGAACCCGATTAAATTTATGGAATCTCAAAAAGCTAAACAGGCCGCAAGCTCGACCAAACAGCTTGATGCGGTAAAAGCTCATGAAGGTCTGGAAGACTTTGTCCCTTCGGAGAAACCTGTTGAGAAAAAAACAGAAGAAGAATGATCATTTTAACGGAAGTTCAAAACCGAAAGTGCTTC
>DAIMKZ010000112.1:0-7023 GCA_036721445.1 Candidatus Delongbacteria bacterium | reverse complement strand
ACAAGGAACGAGATCAGACCGTACCTGCGAGATATTCTGATGAAAAAAATGTCAAAGAAAACTTATAACCGGAGAGTGGCAGCCATAAAAAGCTTCTTCAAATTTCTTTTCGTGAACGGTGAAGTGGAAAAGGATGTCGGTTCTGCGATCAGTTCGGTCAGGTTGGAGACGAGGCTGCCCGAGTTCGTTGGCAAAGATCAGATGAAGAACATAATGGATCATTTTACCGAAGAGGATTTCATTACTTCAAGAGAGAGCCTGATATTCGAGTTCTTCTACGGCACGGGCATAAGGCTGTCCGAGCTCTATGACATGAAGCTCAGAGACATAAATTCTTCCAGGGATGTGTTTTCGGTTATCGGCAAAGGCTCAAAGCAGAGGATACTTCCAATGTCGGCCCATATAAAAAGAAAGTATGAGATTTACTGTAAAGAAAGGGAGAAAGTTCTTTCCGAAGCCGGTTTTACGAGCGAATTTCTATTCATCGGAAATAAGGGAACTCATCTTTCAAAGCGGCAGATACAGAGGATAGTAGAGGACAAACTTCAGGCTCTTGCGACCGTTCATAAAACCTCGCCTCACATACTCAGGCACACTTTCGCGACACACATGCTCGATATGGGAGCTGATATCATGTCGGTCAAGGAGCTTCTCGGGCATGAAAGCATTTCGACAACTCAGATATATACCCATGTCTCTTTAGAGAGGCTCAAACAGATATATAAAAAAGCTCATCCCAAGGGGGATTAATGAAGAGAATATCCCTGTTCGCTTTTATTCTTTCATGCGCCGCTGCGTTCGGCTCGTTCGAATCTGTCGTGATCAGCCCAGCCTCGGTCGCCATCGGCAATATCTCCGGGTTCAAGAACGGTGATATAATGGTGCCTTTCACCGGATTTAAGAAAGTTACCGTCACAGGCAACTACATGATCCCGTTCGGGTTTACCGAACTGGCTATGCAGGAAGCGGCGGTGTCGTTCCGTTTGAAAAATATCCCGGTGATCGTTTCAGGCACGAACTTCGGAAATGCGGACTACAGGGAGAACTCATTCTCGGCAGCGGCGGGAATATATACATTTGAAGGGATCTCGATAATTCCCGGGCTCAGTTATTACAGTCTTGACGATGTTCTGGGCAGTAAATCGAGCTTCGGAGCCGATCTTACTGCTTCATACAGGTTTTCCGAAATTCTTTCCGCCGTCGTATCCGTTCAGAACATTTACGCGCTCGAGACTGACGAGATCGATATACCGATGACTATGCACTTCAATTTTCATTACAAGGCTCCGGCGGGTTTTAATGTCTTTACTGGAGCGGAAAAAGACGACAAGAACGATGCGATACTTAAGACAGGTCTGGAATATGCGCCTTTTGAATTTTTCTCTGTTTCCGCCGGATACAATTTTGATCCGGAGCTGATCACTGCGGGATTATCCATAGCTTATTCGGGTTTTATATTCAGCTACGGAATGAGCTACCATTTCGATCTCGGGGAGTCGCATTCGGCCGGGATAGTTTATGAATTCTAGAATATTCGTTTTAATACTTTGCGTACTTTTCGGCCTGTCGGCGGTCGAAAGTGAACTTATGGATTATGACGAGACTCAGTCACTTCTTGATCAGTTCAGAAATAACCCGCTCAATATCAACAGAGCGACCAGGAGCGATATATATCAGCTGCCTTACATCAGCGAGACCTCAGCGGAACTGATCTTCATTCGGATAGAAGAAAAGGGGGAGATAAGTTCTCTCAGCGAGCTTGTCGCCGACGGAATACTTGGCAGGGAAGAGGCTGAAGCGCTGCTGTCTTGCGTGATCTTTTCAGACGGGCAGAAGTATATAAGGGCCGGAATTTATGATATGAGATTCAGTAGAAGGTTTGAGGAGTCGAGGGCGTATGCCGATTCAGTTTATCTGGGAAACAGGAGCAGATTCTCTCACAAGCTGATGGTGACAGGCGGAAATGTTTCCGTCAACGCCCTTTTCGAGAAAGATCCCGGCGAAGTTCATTATTCCGACAATATGAAAGGGAATCTGGTTCTCTCCGGTGCACAGCACAGAATAATTATCGGAAATTTCAGCCCGAATTCCGTGACGGGAATGCTGCAGAAGGAAGGCTTTGTCATGGACCAGTATTCGTTCTCGGGATCAAAGAATTTTCATGACTTTGTTAAGCCTTCCGTATCCACCAATGATTATTCGGGCTACAACGGCGCCGGGTCATACTACACATTCGGCGGCACGAGGATATCGGCGTACGGCGGCGTGAAGGAAATTTCAGCATCTCTGAATAATAATGAAGAGATAGTGAGCGTAAATCTTTACGCACTGACGCGGACTTTGACCGAGATAGAAAGGTATCACAACGCCTCACATGAGATATTCGGAGCGGGCGTTGAAGGAGAATATCTCGGTTTCAGGTATGCGGCAGGTATAGCAGAAGAGAAGTATAACAGAGAACTCGATCCTGCCGCAGACCTGAGGGAAGGGACCGCAGGCGAACTGTCCCTTCAAAAGTCCGCCGGTCTCTGGAAGTTCCGTGCCGACGCAGCATCAGATCTTGAACGGTTCAACCTGAAGCTGAACGCACAGCTGCGGTCAAAAGATGTTTCTGCCGGATTTTTTTACGGATACATCCAGAAAGATAAATTCTGCCTTTCATCTCCAGGGCTGTTTCTCGGCAGCGGGGAAGAGGAACACGTTTACGGAATGAAGTTCAGGATCAGGCTGGACCCCGGACTGATAATCATTTCTGAGAATCTCTTATTCAGCTCGATTTCAGACGGCAGCACTACTCCGGGCGGGAAACATTCCGTAAAATTATCTCTAAGTGTCGATCATATCATTATTGAACCGTCATTCAGCTATAAATTCTCAGAAACGACAGATAAATACTTTTCACTTACGAGAGAAGAACAGTATCAGTCAGGTTTGAAAGCAAAATACGAAAATAAAACCATCACATCTTCGTCATACGTTACTTACACTGACAACGGGAACGGCTCGAACGGATATCTGATGGGTTCGAACATTACATCCAATACCGGAAATTTTAAGATCAGGGCCGGAGGAGACATATATCTTACTGAAGAAGGAACAACCGTATATTCAGCGCTTGCGGATATAGGAAGATTCGCGTCACTAACTTCATTTTCGGGAGCAGGCAGCAGATCATATATAATGGTGATGTATATATCAAAAAGATTCGAGATCGGAGCGGGAATATCAAGAACCGTTTCAGAAGACAGCGAAGCGGAAGGTTCAGGTTATGATCTGATAGATTCCGATGCCGTTCATGATGCCGAAGTCAATTTTAAATTCAATTTCTAGACTCAAAAAAAATAAAATTTATATAGCGTTATTAATATGTATTATTTATATTATACTGTTGAAATTTAACAGAAGGAGATATTATGAAAAAAATGATAACGCTGCTGACGGTACTTGGAGCGGTTTTAACGTTCGGAGCATACTCAGTCGGAGATACTGTCAGTTTGTCAGACAATATAAGCTGGACCGACAACTACGGTTATTCATCCGATATATTTACTGAAGTTCAAAAAGGTAAAGTAGTTGTTATATTTTTCGGAACTAGCGGATGACCCAGCTGTACAGCGGCGGCGCCGGTGATGCAGAATAAATGGGCAAATTCTTACGGAACAGGAGCTGTGGGGGAATATGCAGGCAGATCATACTGGTTATGTACTTACAACTGGTCGGGCCAGTCATCAAGCTATCCTTACAATACAAGCGTTTACAATAAGATAGGAGGATTCTCGAACGGTTATGTGCCTCTTTTTATTATTGTCGGATTTCAGAATAAGGTGTACTGGGATAATAACAGCTATAATTTCGACTCGGCGCTTCAGCAGGCGATAAACGAAATGGTAGCTGAAGGAGTATATGTTGATAATCCCTTCGCTGATCAGGTCATGATATTCAACGACTCTTTTGATTTCGATGTTTCGGGAGTATTTAAAGATCTTGAATCTAATCCTGTTACGGTTTCAGTAGGATCGAATTCAAATCCTGATTTAATTAGCGCTTCAGTACAAAACAACACATTGTATCTGACTGCAGGCAACAGTACAGGCGGAACAGCGACGATCACACTTCTCGGTACTGCCGGAGAATTCTCAAAAACAGACGAATTTACTGTTACAGTTTACGACCCAGTCAATTATACTACAGAAGATTTCGAGACCGGGGATTACACATATATTCCATGGGTTTTCGGAGGTAACGCCTCTTGGAATCTAGACACATCAGTATTTTACGATGGGGAATACAGTTCAAAATCCGGCACGATCACTCACAGCCAGAAGTCTCAAATGTCGGCTACAGTTAATTATCCCGACGGCGGTAAGATCAGATTCTTCTATAAAACTTCATCCGAGAGCGGATATGATAAACTTAAATTCTCAATTAATGGAATAGAGAAAAAAAATGCAAGCGGAAATTTAGACTGGAGAGAGATCGAATTCGATGTTGCTGCGGGATCAAACCTTTTTACATGGTCATATGAAAAGGATGCCACTACGACATCCAATCTGGACTGTGTTTGGGTGGACAGGATCGTTTTTCAAGGAGGAACTCTGTCATCGATAGAGAACATGTCAGTACCTGAGAAAACAGTTCTGCATCAGAATTATCCAAACCCTTTCAATCCTTCAACCACGATCAGTTTTGATGTGACCGAGAACGCGGAATATTTTATAAAAGTATTCAGCATCAAAGGCCAGCTGGTTGAAAGTATAAGTGCCGGACTTCTGAGGCCGGGCAGGCATTATGTGAATTTCAATTCTGAAAACTTGTCGGGAGGGATCTATTATTATCATCTTGAATATTCCGGAATAAAAACAGCCGCAAGAAGAATGCTCCTACTCAAGTAAAAAATGATCGTAAAAAATCCCGTTCTCTCAACGGGATTTTTTATTTTAGCCGGTATAATATTTTTTCATAAAAGCCTTGTGAAGCTAAGAAATCTTTACTATATTAGTAAAATGTTTTGAGGAATGGGTAAAGTGAAGAAAGAAAATTTAGCAATATTAGGTTCGACAGGTTCGATAGGAGTGAACGCGCTCAAAGCAGCGTATAATCTGAAGAACAGATTTTCTGTAAAATATATATCAGGGTATAACAACTTTGAACTGTTAGCCGAGCAGGTGAAAGAATACGAACCTGAATTCGTTATTGCGTCAGATGAAAACTATTCAAAACTAAAGAAACTGCTTTCCGGCATTAAAACGAAGATACTTTCAGGAGAAGAAGGACTTAAACAGGCATGTCAGGACAGCGATGTTGATATTGTCGTCAATGCTATCGTAGGATCATTCGGATTAAAACCTACTGTTTTCGCTGCAGAAAAGGGGAAAAAGATATGCCTCGCCAACAAAGAATCTCTCGTAATGGCCGGTGTCTACATAAAAAAGCTGTGTAAAAAAACAGGCTCTAAGATCATACCTATCGATTCGGAGCATTCTGCCATGCTTCAGTCACTGAACGGTGAGAACAGGAAAGATCTTGAAAAAATTATTCTGACAGCGTCAGGAGGGCCTTTCAGGGTCAGAAAAGGATCTCTCAGGAATGTTACTATAGCAGAGGCATTGAATCATCCCAACTGGGATATGGGTAAAAAAATAACAATAGATTCCGCCACTCTGATGAATAAGGGGTTCGAGCTCATTGAGGCTGTCCACCTTTTCGATATTTCGCCTGATAAGATAGAGGTGCTGGTCCATCCAGAGTCGATAATTCATTCAATGGTCCGGTTCAGAGACGGATCGGTCATAGCTCAGATGGGACTGCCCGACATGATGCTGCCCATCCAGTATGCCCTAACATATCCTGAAAGAGAGTATATAAATTCCGAAAGACTCGACTTGTCTAAAACGGGAAAGATCACTTTCTTCAAGCCTGACAAAAAGAAGTTCCGTGCTTTGGATCTGGCCGAAAAAGCGGCAAAAGAAGGCGGAACGCTCCCGGTGATATTAAATACGGTAAACGAGATAATGGTATATAAATTTCTTGACGGTAGAATAAAGTTTACCGATATTGTAAATAATGTGGAAAAAGAGATGGGAGCTCACAGGAACATTAAAAACCCCAAAATAGATACAATACTCGAACTTTCGAACGAACTATGGAAAAAATTAAATTAAAAAGATAACGGAGGAAAAAATGAAAAAAGTGCTACTGATGCTGATTTTAACGGCAATTGGTTTCGTCTGGGCTCAGGAAGATTGGTATGTTGCCGAAAATGACGAACATTCTTCAGATGTTACTGCTACAGAAATAATTTCTTCAGAACCGTTAATTATTACAGCTTTAATCGGGGAAAATGGTCCGGAAGGTTCAGATGCAACCCCAGAAAAGGATATGACAGCTTCAGCCGAAATGAGTTACTCAGAATATTCAAAAAAGATCAATGTGCCTTTTTGGTATAGATGGCGTGAATACAGTTTCAACCTAACTGTACCTTATTTTATAGCAAAAGAAGTTGATTTTGGAATGGATACAAAATATTCGGTGAGTGGGATAGGGGATATAACACTAGGAACTTCATACGGTAAATATCTTGAACAATACAATACATACATTGATGGAAATCTGAGTGTAAAAATGCCTACTGGCGACCCTGAAGCTGAAGATGATGGAAATGTAATACCTTTGGGATCAGACACATGGGATTTTGCACTAGCTTTGTCAGGTTTTTATTTCATGGAGGAATTCACTTTTAAAAGCACTATGCTTTATAAACTCAACGGGACATTCGAGACAGAAATGTTCGACGGCAGTAAACAGGAAACTGATATTGGTGACCTGTTTATGTTTTCAGCAGGTGCAGATTACAGATGGCAGTATAATCTTACTTTTGCGTTGAATCTCATATATGGTAATCACATGGCAAGCGAGACTGAAGGGAATGACGATAAGAATTCCTTATCATTCATAGATTTAACACCGGCGGTGAAGTATCCGATCAGTTTGTTTGAATTTGTTTTTGGTGCTAGAATTCCTGTA
>DAIMKZ010000111.1:0-7173 GCA_036721445.1 Candidatus Delongbacteria bacterium | reverse complement strand
AATGGTATATAAGGAAAAATATCCTTAAAATCAACACGAAATTTATTCAATTATTGAGTTATTATTATCCTATAAACGCTTATGATGTTGTCGTCTTCATTATAAACGAACAGCTTATCCCTTATTAACATCTTAATGAATCCGTCGCCGTTTCTGTAGAATTGAGGGTCGTTCTTATTAAGATCAACCGTATTAAGATAAACACCGTCCCTGTAAACATCGACTACAAAATTTGTACTTTCATTATCATCGGTTTTTCTGGCGCATTCAAGGAGGATGTATCCGTCACTATGCCAGAAGATATTCTCAACAGATTTTTTATATCTTAAAGCTGACGCGTCAAAATCTCTCCACCTGAAATCTCTTTCGGCTCTTTCCTGAAATTTCTTTCTCTCTGTGTCTGAATACATTACTTTGGCATAACTTTTCCTGATCTCTTCGATCTTTTTACCTTCTTGATCGAATACATTCACGAGTATCTTGTCCTCAGTGTTCTCTGCGTAATAAATTTTTCCTCCCCCTGTTGTGAATTTGTTATCATGATCCATAGGATTAAAATTGTTCCCGTCTATCTCGAACTGTTCCGAGACCATATCCGATATCTTCTCGAACCTTCTGTCCAGAAGAGAAAAATTGATGCTTACAGTTCTGTTACCCGGACCACCTCTTCCCCCTCTGCCGAAAAGTACTCCTGCGAATTTATCTTCAGTCACTTTCGCCAGATTCCGCGGGAACCCGTTATCTCTTAGAGGTATGATATCTCTCAGATACGCACCTTCCTTATCGAACATAATTACTTTCCTCTGCCTCATGTCCGTAACATATACCGTATCGTTCGATACGAGCACCTGTTCCGGCCTTGCCATTTCTCCGGGCCCCGTCCCTCTCTGTCCGAAAGTCTTTATCAGTGATCCTTCAGGACTGAATTTGAAAACAGTGCTTTTTCTTCTGTCAAGAATGTAGATATTATCTTTGTCATCAACTTCAATGGATGAAATTCTTCTTATTACAACTGATGTATCTCCTGTATCCTCGTTCAGATCGAATAAAAATTCGGCTTGAACATTTACATTTCTGTCAGCAGGTACATTACCGTTCTTAAATACTTTTATTCCGTCAATGATCTCAGTCTGATCCCTTTTAGATCCGCAGGAAACTGTTAATATTGCTGCCGCTATCAGGACTAAATATTTAAATTTCATAGTTTTTCTCCGTTTTTTAAAAAGTTAACGGAATAAAAAAAAATTTATTCTTGATTTCAATGATAAAATTCATCAAATTCGGTAGTCTCAATTCCACTGGAGCTAAACATGAAAGTACTGATCATCCTCCTGGCTTTATTCAACTTGTACGCATTCCCTCCGGAAAATCTTGTGAAGGAAAAGAACTGGCCCGTACCGAAGGCCGTCTTTTCGCCCGAGAACTACCTTTGTCATCGGACTGACGGACATATTAATATCGACGGTAAGGCTGATGAGCAGTCCTGGCAGAATGCACCGTGGACGGGTCTCTTCACCGATATAGAAGGAGAACTCAAGCCTGAACCTTACCTTAAGACCCGCGTTAAAATGCTCTGGGATGAAGAATACATGTACTTTTTCGCTGACATGGAGGAACCTCACCTGTGGGCGACCCTGACAGAACGGGACGCTGTAGTTTATTTCGACAATGATTTCGAGATCTTTATAGATCCTGACGGGGACACGCATAATTACTACGAACTGGAATTCAACGCTCACGGAACGCTCTGGGACCTTCTGCTGACGAAGCCGTACAGGGACAACGGGCACGCTGTTGACGCATGGGATGTCAGAGACATAAAATACGCTCTAGACATCCGGGGAACGCTTAACGACCCGTCTGATACCGACGAAGGCTGGAGCATCGAAGTCGCTATACCCTGGAAAGTGCTTGAAGAATGCGCAGGTCATCCCGGCCCTCCAAAAGACGGAGAGATATGGAAAGTCAATTTTTCAAGAGTTCAGTGGGAGACTGAAATTCAGGCTTACAGCTATGTTAAAAAGCCGGATACGCCTGAACACAACTGGGTCTGGTCGCCGCAGGGTCTGATCGCGATGCACTATCCGGAAATGTGGGGAAATGTCAGGTTCGCAGGCACAGCTTCTTCCTCATACGGAGACCGATTCAGTTACACCGAACAGGAAAATTCTGAAACGACCGCAGAATGGCTATTAAGACAACTGTATTACGGCATGAAATACACAAAAGAGGATACCGGCGTTCACCCGCGTGACCTTAAAGAACTTTATAAAGCACTGAATATCGAGAACATGAACGATCACTTTCCTGAGAACTTTCCTTACGCGGAACCGGAGATGCATGTATTCGGGAATTGTTACATAATATCAATGGAAAGCAGAAAAACAGGATCCAGGAAAGTACTTATAAAAGAAGACGGAAAGGTCTGGAAAAAATAAAAATGATATTTTTACATTTATACAATTCTTTAAAAAACACTTGCACCAATAATGTAATTTCATTAAATTATCCATGTAATTTCTAAACAGGAGTTTCTAATATGCATGGATATGTTGACAGAATAATGAGTAATAAGATCATTTCTAAGCTCAATAATTCTCCTGCTGTCGCTATACTCGGAGCCAGACAATGCGGCAAAACCACACTTGCAAAAAATATCCTGTCCGGCTACAGATCGGTATATCTCGATCTCCAGAAAAAATCTGATCTCAACAAGCTGAAAGAACCGGAGATATTCTTTGAAAAACACAGAGACGAGCTCGTATGTTTGGATGAAATACAGCTTGTTCCGGAATTATTTTCATTTTTGCGCTCTGAAATTGACGAATACAGAAAGAACGGCAGATTCCTTATTCTAGGTTCAGCTTCAAGAGACCTGATCAGGCAGAGCAGCGAATCTTTGGCAGGCAGAATATCCTATACTGATCTTACACCTCTTTTATATAATGAAATTAAGGGTTTTACAGAATGGCGTGAACATCTTCTTAAGGGAGGATTTCCGGATAGTCTCCTATCTGAAGAAGATACGCTCAGCTTCGAATGGAGGGAAGATTTTATCAGATCATATCTTGAAAGGGACATCCCGAAACTCGGATTCTCTATACCTGTGCCTTTAATGGACAAGCTCTGGAGGCTGTTATCGCACTATCACGGTCAGGAGATAAATTACAGCAAGATCGCAGGGGTGATCGATGTTTCTCAGCAGACTGTAAAAAAATACATTTCCATACTCGAACAGACCTATATGATAAGGCTTCTTCCGCCTTACGAAGCGAATTTTAAAAAAAGGCTGGTGAAATCTCCGAAGGTCTATATAAGGGACAGCGGAATTCTTCATTCACTTCTGGGCATTGAGACTTTTGACGATCTTCTTGCTCACCCCTCTCTCGGTGCTTCCTGGGAAGGTTATGCCATCGAGAATATTACTGCCGCCAATCCGGGTTTTAAACCGTATTTCATTAAAACATCCAACGGCGCGGAAGTTGACCTGATCCTTACAAAAGGGATGCAACGGAAAATATATGAATTTAAATTCTCAAGATCGCCCTCACCTTCAAGAGGATTTTATGAAATAATCAAGGACCTCGGGGCCGAAAAAGAACAGGTTTATATAGTCGCCCCTGTTGATGAAAGCTATGAGTATAAAAAGAATATTTTCATAACTAACATTTGAATTATCAATCGAAATTTTGGAGTATTTATGATAAATATACCATGGGAAGATAAACCAAAGGACTTCAACGGACCTGTCTGGCGGTTCTCGAAGAATCCTATAATCAGGCGTGATCAGCTGAATAACTCGAACAGCATTTTTAACAGCGCGGCTGTGCCTTACAAGGACGGTTTCGCCGGAGTTTTCAGATGCGACAACAGAGCGAGACAGATGAGAATACATTCGGGATTCTCTAAGGACGGTATAAACTGGGCTATCAGTGAAGAACCGATAAAGTTCATCTGTGATAATGAAGAGATCGGAAATTTTGTTTATGCCTACGATCCGCGAGTTACAAAGATAGGCGATATTTATTATGTGACATGGTGCAACGGCTATCACGGACCTACGATAGGTGTAGGCTACACGAAAGATTTTAAAAAATTCTATCAGCTCGAGAACGCTTTTCTTCCTTACAACAGGAACGGAGTTCTGTTCCCTAAGAAGATAAATGGCAAATATGCTATGCTTTCAAGACCGAGCGATACCGGACATACTGCCTTCGGCGACATATTTTATTCCGAAAGCCCAGACCTGACATACTGGGGGAAGCACAGGCATGTGATGGGTACGGTAAACGACGGGTGGCAGAGCACCAAGGTCGGCACGGGTCCCGTTCCTATAGAAACGGAACACGGCTGGCTTCTGGTCTATCACGGAGTTCTGACCTCCTGCAACGGTTATGTGTACAGCATGGGAGCAGCCTTACTAGACCTGAAGCAGCCGTGGAAAATTCTGAAGAGAACGAAGAACTTTATCCTCGCGCCCTGGGAATATTACGAATGTGTCGGCGACGTTCCGAACGTGGTCTTCCCGTGTGCGGCTTTACATGATGATAAAGGCAGGATCGCAGTCTATTACGGAGCCGCCGACACAGTGACCGCACTCGCGTTCACGACAGTTGACGAACTTATAAATTATATGGATATCTAATGGCAGGCGTTACTTTAACGAGCGTTAAAAAGATCTATGAGGGCGGAAACGCGGCGGTCAGAGATTTCGATCTGGAGATCAAAGATAAGGAATTCATGGTCTTCGTAGGACCTTCGGGCTGCGGGAAATCAACAACGCTGCGGATGATCGCGGGACTTGAAGAGATAAGCTCCGGCACGGTCTCGATCGGAGACAGAGTGGTTAACGATGTTCTGCCCAAGGACAGGGACATCGCCATGGTGTTCCAGAATTACGCGCTCTACCCGCACATGACAGTTTACGAGAACATGGCTTTCGGCTTAAAGCTGAGGAAGGTGCCGAAGAAGGAAATAGAGAAGTCGGTTAAAGAAGCAGCGGAAATACTCGGGATCACCGAACTGTTAAAGAGGAAGCCGAAAGCTCTTTCGGGCGGACAGAGACAGCGCGTGGCTGTAGGACGAGCGATCGTGCGTAAGCCGAAAGTATTTCTTTTCGACGAGCCTCTTTCAAACCTTGACGCCAAATTAAGGACTCAGATGAGGACCGAGATAAAGAGGCTGCACAATATCATCGGCGCGACGATGATATATGTGACGCACGATCAGACAGAGGCCATGACCATGGGAGACCGGATCGTTGTGATGAAGGACGGCGTTATCCAGCAGGCAGCGGAGCCGCTTACCCTTTACAACAAGCCGGCTAACAGATTCGTAGCCGGATTCATCGGTATGCCCCAGATGAACTTTTTCGACGGCCTGATCAGCACTGAGAACGGCAGATATTTTTTTAAATCCGAAGACGGCATCAGTATAGCTCTCGGTGAGGATATCCGGCCTCAAGTAAAGAATTCCGGAAAGATCATACTCGGGCTCAGGCCTGAAGATGCCGGCTCGCTTTCCGCATATCAGGACACATCAAATCCGGAGATCGAGGGAATAATTGAAGTAGTCGAACCTCTGGGATCAGAAATCTACCTCTACCTCAGATGCGGAACTCATGAGGTCATATCAAGAGTTGAGGCCTCGGAAAAGAATTACGAACCCGGACAGAAAATATCGCTCAAGATCAATTTAAGCAAAGCTCATTTCTTCGATCCTGAAACAGAAAACAGAATTTAATGAAATTTAAAACCTTTCTGATATCCTGCATCATCTTTTCCGCGCTGGCCCTCTTCGCCGAAGATAAAGTCATACTTAAGGTTTTCAAGCTCCCTGACCCAAAGAGCAATGAGGCTTTTAACAGGGCCGATATGGCTGTTGTGGAAGCGTTCAGGAACAAATTCCCGCACATTGAGCTGAGGGCTTATTCAGGCATAGAACTTGAAAATATGGAAATGGACGCGGGGCCTCTCATGGCTATTGCCGGCGGTGTTTCTCCCGATGTGATCTATGTAAACTTCAGGCAGTCTTCAACTTATATAGAGAAGGATTTCCTGTACCCTCTAGATGAATTCGTTGCTGAAATGAAAGGGGATGAACTCAAAGACCGTATAGCTGATCCTGTGATGCCCGTAGTGCGCAGAAAAAAGGCAGGTGATAAAGAAAAGCATTACTGGATGCTGCCTTATGAAACTCTGGTGCGTGTGCTTCTGTACAGAAAAGACCTTTTCTACAGATACGGACTTGATCCTGAAACACCTCCGCGCGACTGGGACGAGCTTCTGACTTATGCCAAAGCTCTTACTAACCCTGAGGACGGTACTTACGGACTCTATCTTGCAGCCGGCCAGCAGGCGGCTTACGACTGGATCACTTATCTGTGGAGCGCGGGCGGGGATGCCGTTCTTCAGAATGAAGATACCGGCGAATGGTACGCCTCGTTCGAAGGAGAGCCTGCCCTTGCCTCCATGAAATTCTATCTTAAACTTATAACCACGAAGTGGCGGGACAGGGACAACCGCGAGCATACGGGATTTGTAATAAGGGACGGTAACTGGGGCAAAGCGAGAGATGAAGGCAGGCTCGGAATGGTCATGGGTTACATGGACGACAAGCGCCTCGGAGGCGAGATAGACCCCAACCTGTGGGGAATTGCTCCTCCGCCAAAAGGCCCTACCGGCTTAAGAGGCTCCGAGATCAACTGCAGAATGATGGGGATATTTTCGGGCGCAGGCGAGTCGAACAACGGCGGACTGGGCGACAGAGACCCTGAAAAAGTCAGAAGAGCAGCCTGGGAATACATCCGGTTCTACGATTCCGACGAGGCAAGAAGGATCAGACTGGAGGTCATGATAAATGCAGGCTACGGAAGAATGCAGAATCCGCTCTATCTTAAGAAATACGGCTATGAAGAATATATTAAGTACACGCCTCCGGACTGGCTGGAAACCTTCGAGGACGCGCTCAAGAACGGAAAACCTGAACCTTACGGAAAGAACACTCAGAAGATCTATGAATTCATGACATATCCGATAGAGAAAGTGATCTCCCTTGAAGAAAAATACCTTCTCGGTGAGACTGAAGAAGAGAAAGACAGAATGATCTCTGAAATATTCTCTGAAGCAGTTAAACGGACCAATGAAAAAATGATCGGAAATATCTCTGAAGAAG
>DAIMKZ010000110.1:0-7217 GCA_036721445.1 Candidatus Delongbacteria bacterium | reverse complement strand
GAATACCAGGGAGCGTCAACGTTATGCTGTTTCCGAAGAAGATTCTGAAAAAATAAAAAATAGAATTCTCGGTAATCTGTTTAATAATATGAATGGCGGATTTGGAAAAATGCGCGAAATCTTCGAAATGATCGATCCAGGATACTCAATGGTTTTACTGAAAGAATATTTAGCTTATATGCCGAAAAATGATATGGCTGAAATGGCTGAATCACTGGTACAGCTGACTTGTTTAAGGAAAAAAATCACTATTGAAGAAGAAACTGTCGGAGGTCCCATAGACGTAGCAGTTATTACGAAGGGTGACGGCTTGGTATGGTTCAGAAGAAAACCGTTCTTGAGAACGGATCATTATCTTAATAAAAAATAAACGGATATAAAATGAAAACAAAGAAAGTAAAGCGCGGAAAAACAATAGAAATAAAATCATACGGGGATTTTGAAAAGACCTATTATCCCGCCAAACTGAAAAACGGGCCGCCGCAAAAAGATATTAACTTCATTGATACGGGTACTATAGCAAAAATGCTTACGGACGCTTTTCTGGAAGGACTGGAGTCGAACGATAAAGAGGAAAAATCAAAAAATAAAAAATGTACGAAAACGAGACCGGTGAAAAATTGAAAAGACCTTCCATATCCGATGATGCGGTGAATTTACTTATCGGTGCTGCATTAGAGGGCTTGTCAAAGGCATTTCTTAAAAAAGAAGGCGACACAAGGTACGGCGCTGCTGCTATGACTTTGAATGGCAAGATATATAATGCCGGTCAGTATTCCTCATTCAACAACATTACAAATATACATGCCGAGATGGCTTCAGTACTATTAGCCACAATGAATAACGACCCGATAGTCACCGCACTTGCTCTTGTCTCTTCAAATTCATCAGACGCTTATGCCAGGATATGCGGGATTTGCAGGGAGTTTTTGAACGAGCATTCGCAAAGAACGGGATATGATATCAGGATCATACTTTCCAGTCTTGACAGAACAAACATAAGAACTTTCTATATTGATGAACTTCTGCCTGAAAAATGGATCGCGAACAAAGGAGTAAAAATTAAATAATGGAAGGAAAAGTATATATTATTGTCGGAGTACCCGGATGCGGTAAAAGCACCTTAAGAAGAATGCTTCTTGATAATAAGCATAAAAATTTCTGGACTCAGAACGGATTTTTGATCCAGGATATTTCTCCCGACGGAGAAGGAAGTTGGATTTTCGGTAAAAATAAAGACGAGATCCGAAGACTGAAACAGGAATTCAAAAACGGATTTGAAAAAGGATATTCACCGTCCTATTATAAAGAAGTTGTAAATACTCTGACAAATTTAAAGAAATATCTGAGACTTTTTATCGGAGATGTTGGCGGGATGCCTTTAGACGATAAAACAGGGATAATAAATGCTGCTGACGGAATTATATATCTGAGGCAGAGTCAGGATTGGAACGAATGGGATCGCTCGCTGCCTGCTAATAAACCGGTTCTGAAATTCGAATTGCCGGCGGAAAAAATATGTAAGGCAGATTTCGAAACTATTCTCTATGAGATCGTAGAAAAATTATACGGATATTTTAATAATGAGATCACTGAACCTGAAGAAGAATACGATATTCAGATAGAGGAATTTATTGCCGGTTCGGGTTACAATCCGGTGTCTATAACCAAGAAATTCAATAAAAGCAGGATTAGTAAAGAGGATCTTGCCAGATGCAGACCGCTGTCTCCGGGGAAGAAATATTGTCTTTACGGCAGAGGTCCGGTATTCGCATATGCTCATCTTGCAAAAAATCTGGATCACTGCGCAGTATTCGATCCGAAACTTGCGGATCCGATAGTAGATCTGCCCGTACTGGTCAGAGAAAATGATAAAAATACTGTAAAATATGAAATAATACAATCGGCCGGATTTGTAAAGCTTGAATTTATTATAAACGAAAGATTTATCAGACCGTTCGATCTACCGCTGATCGAAGTACCATCCGGTCTAAAAGAACCTGTACTGATCGGGAGCAGAGCGTCTGTCTGGGCGCAGCTGGATGCTTTTCTGCAATTAAAAAAGACCGGCATGAAGCGCGGTCTTGTAAACTACAGGGAACAGGAAGAAATCTGGCTGGACTGATCAGAAAAATATATGTATAAATGGTTAAAGATAACTGATTTTGATCTAGAAAAAGTGAATCTCTGAAGCTTCTGTTGCCAGGTTTACAAACCCCGAATCTTATTCAGGAAGTCGGGCTTTGTCTATCTGCCTATTCTGATCAATGATGTTCTCATGTCCCCTCCTTTGTTAGTTTTGATCCTGCTATTTTTCCTGTTTTTATTTAACCTAACAGCTCGTCAGCCATCGCCCAGTGTTCATCTTTAATATGAGTTCTTATTATTGCATATGCCCCTGCCAGAACTCCGAGATCATCCAGCAGTCCGATTACGGGGATCGGATCAGGAACGGCATCAACAGGGCAGATCAGATATCCGAGCACACCTACGATAATACCCTTGACCCAGACCGGTGTATCGGAATCTTTTAGGCAATAGAACATTGCGACCGCTTCCCTGATACCCGGAAATTTTTTCGCGAAATTCCTGACGAATTTTAAAAATCCCGATTCGCTGTATTCGCCCTCGTATCCCTTTCCGTATTCGTTCGATCTTGTGTTTTCCATTGTATCCTCCCTTTGTTTTAAGTTATATTCATTATAATGCATATCCATTTCCCGTAAAGTCCAGGTGTTATTTTACCAGTTTCAACTGAAAAGATCAAAAATTATATCAAGACACTCTTTGACCGTATTTAGACATTCGACACTTTCATGAAAAATTTCGTTGACTTCTTTTGATCCGGAATCATATTTGTATTTAGCTCGTGAAGTCAGTCTGTTGCCGGGCTGGCATAAATAATTAAAACTGTTGTTATTTCTCATGTTATTCGCTTTATATCTTGTTTTTCTTCTTCTCATTTTACCCTCCCGCTTTTTTAGTTATCCGTATTATAATGTGTTTTCAATATTCGTAAAGTCGTAATCTTACTTCTCCATCTGTTTCATGAGCCGGTCTAATATTCTGTTCTTTCTCAGAGATATCGCCATTTTACTAACCCCTTCCTTTTCTGCGATTTTTGTCAGTGTCTGCTCTTTGTAATCACCCAGACCGAAAATTTTGCTGATCAGCTCTCTGTCTTTTTTATTAAGCAGGAACAGGTTTTTATTTAATCTCTCGATTATAATTCTGTTATCAATAATGTCTATAATCTCCTCCTCTCCAGTCGTTTCATCCTTAAGGTTCTCTATTCTGTCTAAGCTCTCGCCTTCCTCTGATCCGATCTTGTTATTGACCCTGACCGGCTTGAGATATGTCGTATTATCTGATTCGAATTTAAATACTTTACTATCATCCTCGCAATACGGCTCGTCTCCGCTGTATTCAAATGCCGCCTGTGATTCTTTTATCTTAAGATCCTGTCTGTAACTGGTCGATATATTCTTATCTTCCCTTAGAAAATTCTTTATGTAACCGTTTATTGACAGCGTGGCATATGAACTGAACTGGTCCGGGTCCATGTTAAAATTATCAACGGCATATATCAGACCAAGTTGGCCGGATTGTTTTATATCGTCCAGATTAAGAGAGCTGTTCTTTACATAATAAGTATAAGCGATTTTATTGACAAGTCCCTGATTTTCCAGAATAAGTTTTTCCCTGGCTTTCTCCGCTCTTCTTCCGCCAAGTTTTAATTCGAATATGATCTGGGTGTTAGTTTCTTTGAAGTTTCTGGTCTGTGCGTTTTTCATGGTTTCCTCCGGATTAAGTTTTTTAGCTTTTCTGTTCGATCTTGGTAAATCTCACAGTTTTTTCGTCACTTACGAGATCTGATCACAAATCTCATTCTTAATCCGGCTTTCGCCCAGGTCCGCACTTCTATGAAAAGGCGATTCTTTGAAGCTTCTGTTGCCAGGTTTACAAACCCCGAATCCTATTCAGATGACCGAGTAAAACTAGTCGCCTATCGGCAGTCCGTCACTTCCCATTGGCCCCTCCTATGCTGGTTTGAGTTTTCATACAAAGATAATAATGCAGAATTTTTCCTTGTAAAGGTCTGTTTAAAATATTTTTATTTTTTTTCCGGAATTTTTCGTATTCAAAAAAAACAGCCTTCATAAATCCTCATTTCGTTTCTTTTTTCTTTAATCCTTTTCCCATTGGAACTGGATCATTTTTGAGTTTTTATGAAGGCTGTTAAACACTTCAACCGAGAAATATAATAAAATAATATCTCTTTGTCAAGTGGAAAATGCGTTTTTGCCGAAAAATTTTTTCAGCAGCCTTAAAAATAGCGATTTTTCTGTTACCGGCACTATTTTACTTCTTTTGAGCTTTACCGCTCTACCATTGATCACCGGATAAAGTATTTTCCGTTTTCTATTATTCATAAGAGGCCGTCAGGAAATGTATTTAACTGCATGTGAAGCACTCAAGATTTCTTTTTTTCACACTCTCTCTATCCTCGAAAATCACGGGGAAAGCGTTATTTTCATAAACAACTACGGGAGCGGTCCTCTGTCTTCCGGTATACTGGTTTATCAGAATGTCGACAGCCAGTGTTGCGAGATTAGTATTAAGCGTTTTCACAGCCGGTTCTTTGATATCTTTACCGGTTACATAACCTTTCGTAACGAGTTTTTCTCTTATTTCCGGATCGGGATGGTTTTCCTGCGCCGCTTTAATGAAGTTTATTCTGTTCAGGCAGTTCAGGCAGTGTCTGTCACCCATTCTTACAGTGACCACTTCCCCGCTCATGTCAGTTATATTTCCGTTATTCACGGAAATATTTACTCCCGCCGAAATAAAAGGAACGAAATATTTGAACGCCATCCTCTGAGCGGCCGATCTGCTTGAATGATTATCCGTTGCGAGTATCATCCAGTCAGATAAAGCCATAACTTCTTCGATACAGGGATCTGCAACATCATTCCGGAAAGCTTTGACTTCTGCCTTAGGATTAATTCTTTCAAGATGGTTTTTTATGGCATGGACTTTACTTATCTTATCTAAAGCGTCGCTGTAATACGCTCCGACAATACGGTTCAGGTTCGATATCTCCACAATGTCATTATCAACCAGGTTTATTGATCTGAATCCCATATGTACCAAATGTTCCGCAACTACAGATCCAAGACCCCCGACGCCGATTATAGTGATCGCCTGGTCGTTCATAATTCTTCTCATATTGTCAAGTCCGAGAGCAAGAGTTCCTCTGTTGAACATTGAAGTGCTGTCCGACTGGATCTCTATATCAGGATCGCTGATATCCTTATAATCGCAGCTCGGTATGCTCTCAGGAGCTGTTTGTGTTTTTATAATTGCCGTTCTGTAATTTATCTTATCGCCCTTTATCTCCCATAATCTCGCTGAATACTGTTTCTGAGATAAAACGATACTCGCATAATGAATATCATCGAATTTATCATTAATAAATCTGCAGAAACTTCTTTCATCACTGTCGTCTACACCTGAAAAACTGGTGAATTCCTTTGAGAAAGGATGAGTATGCACATCTATGATCGTATCTGCGTCGTACCTTTTTTTAATCTCAGCAAGAATATCATAGATGAACTCTTTTTTCATTTTCAGAAACGCGTGCCTCTGGTCGTGATAATCGCTGACCGCGGCAAATTTTACATCTATTACATTAATGATCTTAATATCTCCAGCCGTTTCATATTTGCCCAAAAGTACAGCGAACTGTTCTTTTGAAATATCCTTCAGCAGGCGCTTTCTCAGGTCGGAAAATGAATTGTTTTTAAATTTTATAAATATCTTCGGTGCAATTTCAACTGTATTTGATAACTTCCTGATTGTATAATTCTGCTTTGCTTCAACGTCTTTTACGGGAACAGTATTTTTTTTCTTCCTCTTATATACTTTAGCCATGTTCTCCCCCCCTTTTTTAATCACCTGATGAAAGCACTTCTTTGACAAGATTCATATAAGTCCAGAGATTATCACCGCTTCTCCACGACAGAGGACCTTTGTATTTTCTGGGCATCCACGTTCCCGGATTTATATAAACGCAGTACCATTTCCACCCGGCCTCTATGGGAGCTTTGTCCGCATCGTGGTATGCCTGAGTATAAAAATGCCCGTTGGGAGAATCGGGAATATCGCCTTTAAGATAAAACCCGATCGGAGGTGTTTCGGGATAATGAGTGGGAAACACAACCATTAATGGAGACCGTTCGGTGATATGATGCCATCTTTTCGGAAGCATAAAGTTCGGAAATATCACCCAGTCTGCATTTTCTTCATCGAATTCCACGCCTGACTTAAAATAATGCTGAGCTATATCGAATACCTGCTCCGTTATAACAATTCTGGAAAGCTCCGACCTCACACCTCCAAACTGAGTGTATGCTTTTGTCCTATCCGGAATGTCTTCAATTTTAAGTATGTCTCCGGTTTTATCTTTTAGCATCATGATTCCGTTTTTCATTTTTCGCCTCCGTTTTAATTGTTACTGATCTTATCAAATAATCTCGCTTTATTGATAGCTATCGTACTTACAAAATTCATGTACTTTGTAAATTCTGCATTACTGTTTATCATTCTTATCCAAAGTGATTCGGGAATGTTTGCAAATAATGCCCTGCCCGAATCGATTAGATATACCATAGCCATGCCGTCACTGTCACTGTCCCTTTCGCTTTTGATTTCCTTTTTATCATTTTCCGCCCGGGTCAACACCGAAGACCTCCTTTTTTTTGTAATTTCAATTTCTTTTTTAATATTTACCGGAAAAGCATCATTCTTCATTTATTTTTTCCTCTTCAGAAACATCAGCTTCATCCTCACTGTCGGTGTCATCCTCCGGGGGATATTCGCTTACATCAATTGATCCGTCAACAAAATCAAGATACTCGGAATAATAAATGTCCAGATCTATAAAACCGGAGCATTTAAGAGCAATGTCCTTTGAGGCGCTCACGGGAAATGCGGCCACCTCGGTTCTTATCCCCATTTTTCTAAGTTCGTAAACGAGCGGAATGAAATCGCCGTCCCCGCTTGCAAGTACGATCACGTCGGGTCTGGCATGATAAACCGCCTTCAGCATATCCATTGTCATCTCGATATCGAAATTGCACTTGTAACTTTCACCTGCAATAGTTCCGACTTTCTCGTTTACATGATAACCCGCTTTCCAGAGATTCTGTTTATCG
>DAIMKZ010000109.1:0-7249 GCA_036721445.1 Candidatus Delongbacteria bacterium | reverse complement strand
TCGTCTTGAGCCAGATGTCTTTCCATTCGAGTTTTAATTCTATTTTATGTGATTCAATAAAGTTCATTTATTTACTTCGCTTTCTTCAATATCTTTACGATCCTTTCCGCGGTTCTGCCGTCCCAGTATTTTGGCACTTTTCCTTTTTTCAGCCTGCCTGAAATTATATCGTCTATATGGGTCATTATCTTTTTCTTGTTCAACTCTTTGATCAGTATGTTCGTTCCCTGAGTGACGGTCGAAGGTCTTTCGGTATTCTCGCGGAGGGTCAGGCACGGTTTTCCGAGATATGTTGTCTCTTCCTGTATTCCGCCTGAATCTGTTAAAAGGAACATGCTTTCCTTCATCAGCTTCATGAAGTCGAGATAGCCTAAAGGTTCAGTGAGCTTAATATTCTCATTATCGGAAAATCCTTTAAGAAGGTTCATGGTCCCGAAATTCTTTAGCGTTCTGGGGTGGATGGGGAACACTATTTTCATCTTTTTCGAGACTGTCTTAAGCGTATCTACGAGGATCTTCGCGTTCTTAGTATCGTCTACATTTGAAGGTCTGTGCAGAGTGACGAGACAGTATTTACCCTTTTCTACGCCGAGCTGCTTCATTATCTTAGATTTATCCGCAGTCTTAATATGGTTCACTAGTGAATCTATCATCACGTTGCCTACGTGAAAGATCTTCGAATTCGGAATACCTTCGTGCTTCAGATTTTCAAGTCCGCTCTCCTCGGATACGAACAAATAATCGCATACCACGTCTGTCATCAGCCTGTTGATCTCTTCGGGCATTCTTCGGTCGAAGCTTCTTAAGCCTGATTCGACATGGACGCATTTTATACCGAGCTTGACAGCCACGAGTGTGCAGGCTACCGTCGAGTTAACATCACCGACTACGAGAACTAGATCAGGCTTCTGTTCGATACACACCTTTTCGAACTCGACCATGATCTTAGCCGTCTGGACCGCGTGGCTTCCGCTGCCGACGTTCAGGTAAATATCCGGTTCGGGCATTCCGAGATCAATAAAAAATACTTTTGACATTTTCTCGTCGTAATGCTGTCCGGTATGCACGAGCACAGGTTTTATACCTTCAGTTTTCAGCATAAGATTATGTATAGGCGCTATTTTCATGAAATTCGGGCGCGCACCCACCACGTTGATGATCTTCAAACGATACTCCTTCCGGTTAATCTGCATTATAAAATAATCTTTTGGAATATAATTGAACAATTGCGTATTTTCAACATATAATTTATATTTAAGCAGTATTAAATTAAGCTTGAGGGTTCAAATGAAAATAGCTGTAGCCGGAACGGGTTATGTGGGGCTTGTCGCGGGCGTATGTTTCGCCGAAGTGGGCCATAATGTGGTCTGCGTTGATATTGATGAAGCAAAAGTAAAGAAGATGAAAAAAGGAGTCTCCCCAATTTATGAGGAAGGTCTTGAAGAACTGATGAAAAAGAACTATAAGGCCGGGAGGCTTGATTATACAGTTGATTTCAGATCGGCCTATAAAGATGCCGATGCTATTTTTATCGGAGTGGGAACTCCCGAGCAACTGGACGGAAGCGCGAATCTTTCTCATATCGCGACCGTGGCGAGGCAGATAGCGGAAAGCGTTGAGAAAGATTGTCTTGTTGTCGTAAAATCTACGGTTCCTGTCGGCACGAATGACAAAGTTGAGCAGTTCATCCACGATTTTCTGGTGAACGGCACAAAGGTCGAAGTTGCGTCGAACCCGGAATTTCTGGCTCAGGGATCGGCCGTTAAGGACACGCTTCAGGCGGCAAGGATCATTATCGGAACAGAAAGTAAATGGGCCGAAAATATTCTGATGAAAATATATAAACCTTTCAAGCTGCCTATAGTTTCTGTTTCCAGAAGGTCGGCCGAGATGATAAAATACGCGTCCAACGATTTTCTCGCGCTCAAGATATCGTATATGAACGACATAGCCAATCTGTGCGAGCTTGTGGGCGCTGACATTCAGGATGTGGCGAAAGGAATGAGCTACGACGAAAGGATAGGTTCGAAATTTTTAAACGCCGGGATAGGCTACGGCGGGTCGTGCTTCCCAAAGGACACGAAAGCGCTCGAGTATCTGGCCAGGCAGCACGGCTACGATCTTAAGACCGTAACAGCCGCTATCGAGGTGAACAAGACGCAGAAGACCCTTCTTTTTAAAAAAGCTAGCAAGCGGCTGATAACCTTCAGCGGACTGAAGGTCGCCGTGCTGGGACTCACTTTCAAGCCGGGAACAGACGACTTGAGAGAAGCGCCGTCTCTGGACAATGTTCCGCTGCTTCTTGAGCAGGGCGCGGAAATTTACGCTTACGATCCGGTAGGCGAAGATAATTTCAGGGAGAAATTCCCTGAAGGAAAGATCGGCAGAGGTTCGATCACCTATGTAAAAAAGCCTCAGGACGCTTTGAAAGAATCTAACGTCTGCTTCATATTCACCGAATGGGATAAAGTAAAAGCCGTTAAACCTGACGATTACAAGAAACTTATGCGTACTCCGCTTTTATATGACGGCAGAAATATTTACTGCGTAAAAGATATGATCAAGGCCGGAGTCGAATACCACTCCGTAGGCAGACAGTTCTAGATCTCCAGAAAGAAAGTATCCGGATTTTCAGGATCGAAGTTCTCGCTCGCCCACATGACGGTCACGAGGTCTGTTGTGCCTATATTCATGATGTGATGAGTATATCCCGGAGGAATGTCAACCACCTGCATTTTTTCGCCGGACACGATGTACTCCGTCACTTCGACCGAATTTATCTGCCTGAATCTTATAGCCGCCTTGCCTGATACTACGAGGAATTTCTCGGTTTTCGTATGGTGCCAGTGGTTCCCCTTGGTGATGCCCGGCTTAGCGACATTAATAGAGACCTGCCCTCTCTCGTTCGACTTTAAAAATTCGGTAAAAGAACCTCTTCCGTCAACGTTCATCTTGAGTTCATAGGCAAAAGCGTTAACCGGCAGATAGCTCAGATAAGACGAATACAGCTTCTTCTGGAACTGGTCCTCCATGTTCGGGAGCAGCAGGTTTTTCCTTGAATCATGGAATTTATAGAGCGTATCGACTATCTCTCCGAGCGTCTTAGAGTAGTATGTATCTATCTCGTGGTAGAATTTAGATTTGTCGTGATATTCGTAGAAAGGTATTTTCTTGAACTTATCCATAACGTCGTCGATATAGACCAGGCTGACGATATTGTTCCTGTCGGAAATAGTAACAGGCTTGTCATTGGCTATGTTGTGGCAGAATGTCGCGACCGCTGAGTTGTAGTTCGGCCTGCACCACTTTCCGAAAACGTTCTTAAGCCTGTAAACATAGACCTTCACATCGTTGTCCATCCCGTATTTTATGAGCGCTTCCTCGGCCCTTTTCTTGCTGAGCCCGTACGGATTGTCGTAGTCCGCCTGGATCGATGAAGTAAGTACGATCGGGATGATGTGCTTTTCGGATTCGCAGATCTCAATAACAGCCTGTAATGATCCCAGATTGCCCTCGTAATCCTCATCCTCCTTGGGCCTGTTTATGCCGGCAAAATGGAAGATAATATCGGATTCAAGTATGAACTGTTTGAGTGCGTAAAGCTCGTTCTCTATATCGTATAAAAAAAGCGTGACATCCTTGTTCTCCCTGAACGCGGCGGTCATGTTCCTGCCTATGAATCCTCTCGCGCCTGTAATGAGTATTTTCTTCATCATCTCCCCCTTAGTTCGTGTTGGACAGGTAATATGATATAGTTACGATGCTCGCGATTATGGCCACCCAGTCCTTCAGGCTCGTACCCTCTTTCTCCTCGGGCTTTATCTCCTTCTTCACCACGATGCGCGAACCTTCCTTTACCGAAGGAGAAAACATCCAACCGTCGACTTTGGCCGCGCCGCCCGGATAATAAACTATGGTCTCGCCTTCTATGTAGTTGTCATCAACCATCACGCCGCCCGCCGCGGCAACATAGTCGTCGAGGTCCCAGCCCGGAGTATATTTGACAAGTCCCGGTGTGAAAACGAATCCTTCCACGGAAACGACTCCGGGATGTTTCGGAACCGTGATAACGTCTCCGTTCTGAAGAACGAGGCTTCCTCCCCTGCTCCCTTTTGAGACCTTTTCAAAATCCGAAAGAACCTGTTTATCTCCCCTTTCCAGCCTGATTCCCTGCGAAAAAGCTTCGTTCTTCAGCCCGCCCGCCCTTTCTATCAATTCGGCTAGAGTCTCCTTTTCCTTCTGCAGCGAATAAGTGCCCGGGAACTTCACTTCGCCCTTTAATTCAACATTGCGCTGATACTGGAAGTCCGGATGCTGCCTTACGACCACAAGGTCCCTGTCCTGGAGTATGAATTTGTTCTTATCGGGCGTTCCGGCAAAAAAATTGTTTCTTGTCACCTTTACTTTGTGAACGGATACGAGCTTATCCGGAGTTATGTTGTAAGGATCGACCCTGAAGACCTCAGCCTCGTACTGATAAGCTTCTTTCTCGAATCCGCCTGCCTGAAGGATCAGATCCTCGACACCCATATTGACAGACATATTGAACTGCCCCGGTTTTCTCACAAGCCCTTTGATCGAGACAGTTTTCGGGAATACCGTCACATTGATATCGTAAACTTTCAAATGGTCTTTGTTCTGCATAACCATGTCCTCAGCGCTGTCCCCGTCCAGTATCTTCTTCAGGTTCACGGGAATGATGCGAGTGGTTATTCCGTCGTCGTTGTATCTGATAATATCGGCCCTTTCAAGGTAAGTCTGCTTTCTGAAGATCTCGTCCTCAAGCCCGCCCGCCATATATATGAGGTCCGATACTTTCGCATCCGCTGAAAGGTATATCGTTCCTACCTTCTTGACATGACCCGATATCTGAACGGTCTTTCTTGAGAGTAGCTCCCATCTCGAGTATATTTTTACGGCATCCGAGCTTTCCAGTCTTGTGTTGAGTTCCTCTTCGCTGTTCAGGTTGATATCTATAAGTTTTGTAGTAAGATCCGGAAGCGTTCTTGTAATATGCGCCTTGTCCATAAATGTCTCAGGCAGAAGCCCGCCTGTCTGTTCTATAAGGTCCTTTAAGGTCATATCCTGAGCCAGGGAGTATTTTCCCGGCAGAAGTACCGGACCCTCGATGTTGACGTAATTTATTAATATCTCGGATATCGGGAAGACCGTTACTATATCTCCGTCGTTGAGCCTGACCGGATCGACCTTAACCTTACCGTTCTCAGCAGTTCCGAGCCTGAATTCAACGACTTCCTTGGAGTGCATGATGTCCGAAGTCCTTTTTTCGAAAGGAACTATCCGCTCTATCTGGCATCTGTCGAGCTTTGCCGTTATTCTGACTCCTCCCGAAAATTTCATCAGGTCAGCGAGAGTTTCGCTCTCTTTGAGCTCGTATATAGATTCCGTGTTCACTTCGCCCTCAAGCTTAACAGAGCTGTATCTTGGCGGAACCAGGATGTTATCGCCGTTCTTTAAAATGATGTCGTTGACCTTGTCGCCTGTTAAGAGGTAATCATAGATGTCTATCGTGCTTACCGTTCTTCCGTCCCTGATCACCCGGATATCCCTTAAGCTACCTTTTGCCGTGGGGCCGCCCGCGTTGTACAGAGCCGTAAATACTGTGGAGTATGAGTCAAGCTTTATCGCCCCTTTCTTGAACACGTCTCCGACAAGAAAGACCGTGATGGGCCTTAGTTTGCCGAGCGAGACATCGAGAAACGTGCTTGCTTCCCTGCCGCCTGCGGGCTCAAGCGTAATATATGCGCGGGAAAGGAGTTTTTTAAGCTTCGCTTCCAGCTCGTCGAGCTTGAGCCCGTTGACGGAAACGAGTCCCACGTTATTGACGTATATTGTTCCCTCGTTCGACACTTTGAGCACATTTCTGAGTTCGACATCGCCCCACATGGCGATCACTATCTCGTCGCCCGGCCCGACCTGGTAGTCGGAATACGCCGTCATTGACGACTCGAGCTTGAATCCGCGGCTGGTGTAGAAGAGGTCATAGCCGTAAAAGCCTTTTGTGCTCAGTGTGATCTCCCGTAAAAAATCCGCGCTCCTTATGTTGACGATCTTTTCCTCGTCATCGTCCTGCGCCGCTTTTTCGGCTTCCTGCATCAGCCTGTCCTGGATCTTGTCGGCATTCTCCGTCTCTTTGAGCTGCTCCAGAAGCTGCTGCTGGCCGATCTCCACCTGAGTGTTCAGGTCAAGGCCCTCGACTCCGGCAGCGCTTTTTCCGTTGCCGTTGATCAGCGCTTCGGCCGCTTTGGCATCAACAGGTATGGTCACAGTTGCCGCGCCGTTCGCTGACGGCACATTGACAGTCGTCACTCCGCCGCCGTTCTGGGCGAAAAGCACATTTGTTAGTAAAGCCGTAAATATTGCACATATGAGCATTTTTCTCATGATCTTTCATCCGAAATAGTTATAATTTTCCCAATATGAACTCAAATTTATCATTTTTGTTCATTTAATAAGGCTTAAATATAATCATTTATGTCACAAGTGTCAATTGCAAAGGTGAACGAACCTGCCCTGAATATTTAATACCGCCTCCCGAAAGCTGATATCGGGGCTTCCGGTATATTTTACCTAAAACATCATAAATCCCTGCGGAACGATGCTGTTTCTTAACGGCAAAATATCACTCACGCCTTTATCCGACATCACTTTAAGGTCGGCTTAAATTAAATATTCAGGATCGGGTATTACTTGCCGCCGTGTCCGAAAAGAACGACGAGTGCGGTCTTGGCTAATATTTCAAGATCAAGAGAGACCGAACGGTTCTCAATATAATAAATGTCCAGAACTATCTGTTCGTTGAACTTAACTTCCGCCCTGCCCTTGATCTGCCATAAACCTGTCATGCCGGGAATGACAGAAAATCTTTTCTTGTGCCATTCCTTCATCTGCTCAAGCTCGTAGGGCACGCAAGGGCGAGGTCCTACAAGGCTCATATCTCCCTTGAGCACAGACCATAACTGAGGAAATTCGTCAATAGAATATTTCCTCATAACACGGCCCAGCGGAGTGATCCTTGGATCATTCTCGTCCTTATCCACGGTCTGATTGTTCTTTATCATCTTTTCAGCGCGTTCAATGTGGCTCTTTATGCTCGCGCCGTAATACATCGAGCGGTATTTGAGCATGACGAACGGTTTCTGGTCTTTACCTATGACATTGGCCCTGTAGAAACCCGGACCTTCAGAAGTTGTCCTCACGGCTATATATATAGCCAGCCATACAGGGA
>DAIMKZ010000108.1:0-7268 GCA_036721445.1 Candidatus Delongbacteria bacterium | reverse complement strand
GATTTTTGAATAATAAGGAAAACGGGATGTTATTTCAACAACAATCTTTTCAGATCCGCGAAATTTCGCGGGATCTCAGGCTGAACCGGAAGCGAATTCAGAAACGCCGCGCCCCACCTTGTATTGACTGTCCTGCTGTCTAGGATCATGATTATTCCGTGGTCATCCCTGTGCCTGATCAGCCTGCCTATACCCTGTTTGAACTTGAGTATTGTTTCAGGCACTGAATATCCCATGAACGAGTCGACACCGTTCTTCTCAAGCTCCTCTGTCCTCGCCTGCACGACAGGTTCGGTAGGCACGGCGAAAGGCAGCTTGGTCATAACAAGAGTGTGCAGTGCGTCACCCGGAACATCAATGCCCTCCCAAAAGCTGTCCGTACCCAGCAGGAACGAGTTCCTTACCGACCTGAACTGCCTGATCAGATTCGTTCGGCTTGTCTCTTTATTCTGAACAGAGATCACCCTTTCTTTTTTTATAAAGCTGTTCTGAATGCTCCTGAAAACACTGTTCATCTGATAATAACTTGTAAAAAGGACAAGCGTGCCGTTGTCATGATCATCACACAAAAGTTTAAGCACCTGAATAACATCGTTCTCGAACACTACCGGATTTTTAGGCGACGAAATATATGACGGGGCGATGATCCTAAGCTGGTTCTGAAGATCGAAAGGAGTCCCCAGCATAAGAGTTTCAAGACGGTCCTCATCATAATCGGACAGACCTAGTTTTTTCAGCATGTATTTGAACCGATTCTCTATCGTAAGCGTGGCGCTGGTAAATATCATCGTTTTCATATTATCGTAAAGGTCGTTCTTCAGGATCGATGATACATCCAGAGGCGCGGCATAGAGGCTTAATACCTCCCTGCTCTCCGATCCTGCTATATCGTACCAGAAAACATAATTCTCTCTGTTGGAATTTAAGAAAAAAGTAAAAGACTCATAAACTCCCTCTGCCTGCTCGATCACAGATTTGATCTCGCCTGACAGGTCATCGAACTCGCGGTTTTTTTCAGCCTCTATATTGAATATAATGTCCAGCCTTTTCAGAATACTGATCAGCTCCTCGTAAAGGAATCTGAGAACGATGTTCTCTTTATCGAACGCGAATACCTCTCCTATATCTCTGTACCTGTTCCTTATATTCGTGAACTGACCGGATGAGCCGTTCGAATTCTCTGAAAGAAGCTTGCCGGTCGCGAGGTCGAAGATCTTTTTGGCTTGTTCAAGCACATTCGAACCTTTTTCATTAAGCTGTCCGTTCAGGTCGCTTATCGTACTTTTATCTGTTTTGAACCAGTCAGACCCTTTATCGATTCTGACATAGATCCCCTGCCTGTTATTATAATTGATCCGCTGTACGAGATTCTTTACATGAAAATAGTTATATTCGAATCCGAGATATTTTGTGGCAGAACTTTCTACGTTATGAGCTTCGTCGATTATAAGCCTGTCGTACCCGCCCAATACTGCATTTTCTGAGGCCATGTCTGAAAAAAGCAGAGAGTGATTGATTATGACCAGATCTGATTTGAACGCGCTCTTTCTTATATTCTGCAGATAACATTCGTTATATTTCGGACACTTCTTACCGGAGCAGAAACCCTTGTCGGAAGCCAGCCTCTGCCACAGAAACCTTGCAAATCCTATTTTAAATCCGTTATTTTCCTCTATATCACCGGTCGAAGTTCTTTCCGCCCAATATATAAGCGGGAGAAATTTTTCGTAATCATCATTTGAAAGGTATTCATCAGGTCTGCTCAGAAATCTCTCATATCTGGCTTTACAAAGGTAATTATTCCTCCCTTTGAGCAGCACTGCCTTAAATGCAGAATTGAACATTTCGTGAAGAACAGGTAGGTCTTTGAAAAATATCTGCTCCTGAAGATTTTTCGTGTTCGTGGAGACTATTACCCTTTCTTTGTTCAGCAGAGTAAAAATGATCGACGGAATAAGATACGCAAAAGACTTCCCGACCCCGGTCCCCGCTTCGCTGACAAGAATTCTGTCATACCTGAACGCATCAGAACACTTGTCGGCCATTATGTGCTGCTCTTCGCGGTATTCGAAATTATTAATCTGCCTGCTTATCTGTCCGCCGGACTTGAATATCTTATCGTTAATGTCCTCTTTTGAAATTTGCTCCAGTTCTTCATTTGAAGGGTCGGACATTGCACTAAGTATGTTTGATATCGAATAAGCCTGTTCTCCTGCTTTGATCTTTCTTCCGAATGAGGTCTTTAGGAAATAATTCGCGACCGAATTAAAAAATTCTTTAACATATTTAAGGTCCGATTTTCCCGATACTTCCGTAAGCTTTCTTATAACATCTTCCGAACTTTCGAGAGCCCGTTCGATGATCCTTAGGAAAAGGTAACCCGTCGCGGCACTGTCGTTATATGCCCTGTGCATATTTTCTGAGCTGAACCCGAAATACTCCGTTAAAGTCGAGAGCCTGTGATTACTCACTTCGACCGGAAAGAATATCTGGCTCAAAAGAAGAGTGTCATAAAACCTGCTTGATCCCAGCAGCACTATCCTGTCATGCTCCTGGATCGCGGTTTTTAGAAAACTCAGATCGAAATCGATATTATGACCCACAAGAGGCAGATCGGACACGAATTCTATAAATTCAGGCAGAATTTCGTCTATAGACGGCTTCCCCTTTAAATCTTCGTTTTTTATTCCCGTAATTATTGATATGTCTTCACTGATCTTTCTGCCCGGATCGATTAAGTGGGAGAACTGAGAAATAATTTCGCCGTCTTTGTATTTAATTGCGGCAATCTCGATCATCTTGTCGTTCTGAGGATCAGTTCCCGTAGTTTCCACATCAAATACTACGAATTCGTCTATTTTTAAGGATTTAAACTTTTCTTTCATAAGCTATCTATATAAAACAAAAAGAGGAACAAGCGTCCTCTTCCTGTCATATAATTTATTCACGCCATTATTTCTGTACATACCTGACATCAAGATTTTTTACCGCCAGAACTTCATCCAGCCTTCTGACCGGAGTTGAAGTGGGAGCGTTCTTCAGGATATCCGGATCTTTTTCCGCCTCATCAGCTATCTGTTTCATGACTGAAATAAATCTGTCGAGAGTATCCTTGCTTTCCGTTTCAGTAGGCTCGATCATCATTGCTTCGTGGACCAGTAGCGGGAAGTATATAGTTGGTGCGTGAATTCCGAAGTCGAGAAGTCTTTTGGCTATATCTAAAGTTTTTATACCGAACTTTCCGAGATTCTCTCCGGAAAAAACGACTTCATGCATGCAATTCTGCCTGTAGGGCAGATCGAATGTATCTTCAAGCATTTTCTTTACATAATTTGCATTTATTATCGCATTTTCGGAAACGTTATGCAGTCCGTCCGAGCCTAATATCTTCATATAAACATAAGCCCTTACTATGACCAGAAAGTTACCGTAGAAAGAATGAACTTTACCTATGCTTTCAGGCTTATCGTAATCGAGACGGAATTTGCCGTCATTTTCAACTACTTCAGGCACCGGGAGAAATTTCTCCAGTTCCTCAACTACTCCGATCGGACCTGCACCGGGGCCACCGCCTCCGTGCGGAGTTGAAAATGTTTTATGCAGGTTGTAATGCATAACATCGAACCCCAGATCTGCCGGTCTTACAATCCCCAGAAGGGCGTTGAAATTGGCACCGTCCATATATAGAAGCCCGCCTTTAGAATGTACAATCTCCGCTATCTTTTTTACATTCTGCTCGAAGAGACCTATTGTATTTGGGTTCGTTATCATGAACGCGGCAGTATCTTCGTCAAATTTGGCTTTAAGATCGTCTATATCGACCAGTCCTTTAGAATTTGATTTCAGTTCTACAACATCGTATCCTGCCATAACTATCGATGCAGGGTTTGTGCCGTGAGCAGTATCAGGGATAATTATCTTCTTTCTCGGGTTGCCTTTGGATTCATGATAAGCTCTAATCACTTTCAGCCCTGTCCACTCTCCGTGAGCACCTGCAACAGGCTGAAGAGATACTTTACTGAATCCGGAAATTTTGCATAACATATCTGCGAGATCGTGATATATCTTTAATACACCCTGTATAGTTTCCTCAGGCTGATAAGGATGTATCTGCGTAAAACCGTCAAGAGCTGCCATATACTCGTTGATTTTCGGATTGTATTTCATTGTACAGCTTCCCAGCGGGTAAAAACCTTTATCCACATGATGGTTAAGAGAAGACATATTCACATAATGTCTTACTATCTCTGGCTCGCTGACCTCCGCCAGTCCGATCTTCTCTTTTCTGAGATATTTTTCATCAAGATCTATTTTTGAACAATCTTCCCAGCACGGCATTGTAAATGATCTTTTCCCTTTCCGGGATATTTCAAAAATCAGTTTCTCAGCCATATAAAACTCCGTTTTTTTATTATTAATAAGGCAGTTGGAAAATAAATAAGTTATAAGCAAAAAACAATCTTAATTTTATGATTTTTCACGCTAATAATCATTTAAAGTATCAGGTTTGTCTATCCCGTATTTCAATTTTAGGCTGTCAGTGTATATTTTAAACTCAGCATCTTCAGAGAATCCGCCAGAAGTGATCCTTTCAAACTCATTTTTGAATTCGATCAGGTCACCTGATTTATTTATATCAAGCCTGCCAATCTGCTCGGCGTTAGTGCCGTGGCTGACATATAGCTTACTGCCGAATCTGATCATTTCATTTTTTGTGTTTGTATTTGATATCATTATATCAATAGCTTTGACTCTGTTGAATACTTTTTTCTCGGTCGAACTTTCCAGATTCGATACGACTATAAGAACATCAGCTTCCTGTTTAAGCGAATCGGCCATAATATTCAGTTCTTCAAACGGGATATCGGAAATACCTGAATCTGAAACATATCTTGAAAATGACGGATCCGTTATTGATGTAACCGCAACTGTCAGTCCTTTTCGGCGAAAAATCTTACGACCGGGAACATCATCTACATTTAAAGATGCAACGATGTTTTTATCTATCAGTTTGTAGAAACCCGTCTCATTCCTTCCTGCTGCAACATAATCATATCCAAGATAACCAATTATATCCAAAATTATCCTGTTATGTCTGTCTCCGTAATTATAGGAAAAAATATTTCCTGTGCAAATATAGAACCTGTTATTGAAATGACTGATGCTGTCTTTATAAAATGTGACATGATTCAGAATATTTCCTTCAGGTTCCTTCGGACAGCGGCAGCCTTCGATTATACCATTATAATTTCCTGTGTAGAATAAAGTCATATTTTTAGATGACGAACACCCTGAGACCAATATGATAAATGAAAGAAGCAGGATCAACCTGCTTCTTCCATAATAACAAATATTGCTTATTTGATTAATCAAAAAGCTCATCTTCATCAAGAACAACCTCGCCGTCGATCATGATATAGGGAGTTATCTCAATAATAAGATTTGTAGTTTTTTTAGTTTTCACCTGATGCTGGAAAATATATCCCAGGAATGGAATATCTCCTAGAAGAGGAAGCTTGTTGACAGTAAAAGTTTCGTCTTCAAGCAGCATACCGCCTATCCTTATTGTCTGTCCGTCACGAACCCTTACTGTTGTATCTGCTTTTCTTGTTTTGACCCATGGTATCTCTGAGTTCGGTCCAACCCATCCGAAAATAGACGACACTTCGGCTTCCAGTCTTACTGTAATGTCATTCTCTTCATTAATTATTGGTTTAACTTTAAGTTTTACTCCAATTTCTTCTTTCTGCACAGACTGGGTTGTAGTTCCCTGAGATACTGTTGAAATTGTGTATGGAACTATATCTCCAATGTGTACATAAGCTTCTTTATTGTTTAATGTTGCGATTTCAGGTTCTGCAAGTACCAGAGCATCATTGTCTCTGTTGGCAAAATCAAGGCTCAAAATATATTCCTGTCCAATAACTCTGTGCCATACAGTATTAAGCCCGCTGGAAGTTTCGTGAAAAGGAGAATTATCCATAAAAGTTACGTCATCTGAATAGTCACCCCCAATATTTCTTACAGGAAACGATGTGTTATCATAAGAGAAAGTCCATCCGTCTGTATAGTTACCCGACCATGTTCCCCAGTCCTGATAAGCTCCTTCCCTTAAAGTTGTGGTGTAATTATTTATTTTTTCCCATTCGATTCCGTATCTTGCAGAAACATCATTACCGACTTCTTTTATTCTTGCTTTAAACAAAACCTGCTGAAGCGGTCTGTCGATCCTTACAAGTACTTTTTCTATCTCCTTTGCTACTTTTGGGCTTGCCTGATAGATCAGTCTGTTTCCGAGATCATCTATCTGGACCATTTTTGATATATCGGCGAGCATTGCTTTCGCTGTTTTGGCATCGGCGTACTGCAGATCGAATACTGAAGTGTTTAAACCGATCTCTCTGTCTATCTTCTTTTGTGTAGCAACAATAATCGAGTTATCTATTATCTGATAACTAAGGTCTGTTGCCCTTACCACCAGATCCAAAGCATCTTTAATCGGTATCTCGTTGAGCGTTAAAGTTACTTTCTTTCCGATCGTTTCCTCACTCTGAACAAGGTTAACACCGGCTCTCTCAGCAAGAGCATCCAGTACCTGGGCTACTGACTGATCCAGAGCAGTAAGTGAAATCGGAGTCTTGAAATTGTCCGATGTAGTGTCAAAGAGAAGCTGAGAGCTGAAGACAAGCCCTGTAAAGACGGTCATGATCAATACCATAATTCTTTTCATTTATACACCCTCCTGAATAATTTTTTATTCTTATTTCAATAAATAACTAGGTCGATTACCTTCCCGGTCTCGGAATTCTTCTGCCCGGCACATCACCTCCTTGAGGAGTGTCCTGAGTTTCCTGACCTGAAGTGGCTTCCATCAGATTTCTTGCGAAATAGTCGCTGTCAGTCCCGGGACGGAACCTTACTACCCTGTTCTTGTCATCTGTGTTTACATAAACAGACCTTTCAGTTATAGAGAGAATCTCTCCAGAGTATTCAATTCCGGCTCTGGTATTTCCCGTTGACTGATTTGTTCCGGCAACAACTTGCTTCTGTATCTTTGTTCCTATGGCTAACTTATCTCCGACTTTAAACTCCTGGGTTTTGCCGTTTATACTGAATCTTGCTTTGCCATCAAAGAATAAAGTAAAAGAAACAACATCACGTTTATACAGTTCAAGATCGTTCGTATTGACCCATGAGTACTGGATCTGAGGAGTATTATCAGCTTCTGCGACAACCTCCTTTTTCTCTCTTTTTATAATTTTGAAATT
>DAIMKZ010000107.1:0-7361 GCA_036721445.1 Candidatus Delongbacteria bacterium | reverse complement strand
ATTCTGGTATATAAAAACATGGACAGACATTTCGTCTCAAGGAAATGTCAGCTTCAGCAAACTTAAAGCGCCGTACGCGTTTTAAGTTCAGATTTTCAATATTATTAAGTTGACAAAACCGCGGTGTTTTTTTATATTCGATACTCTTTAAAATAGAATGTTGCTCCCGTAGCTCAGTGGATAGAGCAGTGGTTTCCTAAACCATTGGTCGGAGGTTCAACTCCTCTCGGGAGTACAAACCTTGAAAAGGCAACTTCTCTCGGGAGCACCAAGAGCGAGCGTATAAAAACTGATTTAGATTTGCAAAAAGGAGAATATAAAATGAATATCAAGTACAGAAGAAAACCGGAAAATGAAGAAATGATGGCCGTATATGAGTTCCTAAAAAAATACAGAAATCATATAACAGCCATTGTCGTTATGATCGCTGTTATCATAATCTCAGTTAACGTTTACGCTTCGAACAAAGAAAAAAATAAGCTTGCATCCGCTGATAAACTTTTTGAGATACAGAAAGCGTTCTATGACGGGAATGACGATCTCGTAATATCAAAAGGACCGGCGTATATTGATACATTCTCAGGTTTTGATTCTGCAGGAGATATTCTGATACTGGTCGCAAGATCCTACATGAGAAAGAACAGCAGTGACGAAGCGATTAAACTTCTTGAAAACAATAGATCCGTAACAGTGAACGAAACCTTCAAATTTTCTGTTAATAATCTTCTCGGCGGACTCTACATGGATAAATGGCTGACAGAAAAAAAGCCTGAATTGGCAGAAAAAGCCGGTGAATATTATATGAAAGCCGCTTACGCCGACAGAGAACTCCACAGGGACCGTACTTTATACTATGCCGGGAACAGTTTCATTCAGGCGGGAAAAATTGAAAAGGCAAAAAAAGCTCTTAAACCTTTGTATGACAATTCAAGAGAACTGGAGTACAAACTTAGGGAACAGGTAAAATACCTGTACGAAAATCTTGACTGATAATTCCATTACGACCGACGGGCAGATGTTTTCTGCCCGTTTTAACATGAACACTGAAAATTCATTAAATCCTGCGGCTGTATTTCTCTTGTTCATATCCTCAGCTGTCTTTTTCTCTTTAAACAGATCATTTACAGTTTATGCCGCACTTTTCTCTTCAGCCTTATTATTTTTATTTTTCGTAAATAAAACCCGTGAACTTTTTTTGTTGCCTTTGCTGTGATACAAAGTATTTCTTATATTTTCTTTTTCATTTTCGATAATAATATCATCCGATCTTAACGATTCATTATTGCTGTTTTTAAGATTCACTGTGCTTATACTTATGAGTGTATGGCTTAATTATTTTGTAGATTTTAAAAATCTTCTTGCCGCTTCAGAAAAATTAGTTTCTTACTTACCTTCGCCTTTTATTCGAGATAATTTAAAGAAAATATTCTTTTCATCTTTACTTGGAATGGAATTCTGTGTGTCTCTGATATCTCAAATTTCAAAAAAACCCAAAAATAAAAGTAATGAAGCCGAAAATACTGCCCTCATTAAGAAGAATATTTCTTTACTCGTTAAACTTTTCCTTGACGCCTTTTCAAAAGCCGCTGAGCTCGAAGATGAGTTTACCAAAAAAAATATATCTTCATTTTCTTATCCTAAGTATGTTTTCAGACTACGCATATCGGATTATTTCATTTTAACACTTTCAATTATTTTATTATTTCTTACATTTCTGAAGTTATGAATATAATCCTTAAGATCCAGTATGACGGCAGTGATTTTTTCGGTTCACAGATACAACCTGACGGCAGGACCGTACAAGGTGAACTTCAGTCGGCTCTAACAAAATTGTTTTCCCATAATATTTCAGCAGTTTTTGCAGGCAGAACTGATTCTGGAGTACATGCCAGGGAGCAAACAGTGAATTTTCGTATTCCCCACTCACCTATACCGCCTGATAAAATATCCTACCCCCTTAACAGCCTTTTGCCAAATGATGTTCATGCGGTCTCATCAAAGCTTACTGATGAAGATTTCAATGCAAGATTCGATGCTAAGAACCGAACTTACAGATATTTTCTGAGAAAAACATACAGTATATTCAGAAATAAATATTCACTATTATATCCTTACGATATCGACATAAAGAAACTCAACGATATTACTGGTCTTTTTGTAGGGAAAAAGGACTATCAGTCATTCTGTTCTACGCACGCTGAAGTTAACAACTATATATGTGATGTAAAGAGTCTGAACTTCTTCATGCAGGAAGACGAAGTAGTAATGGAAATTTCATCTGACCGGTTTCTTCAGAACATGGTGCGAATAATAGTATCTGTATTCCTCGAACTGAACAGAGGAAATATTTGCGAAACTGAGATTGCAGGAATTTTTGATAAAAAAGACAGAAAGTACTCGCCAAAAACAATTTCTCCGAGAGGACTTTTCCTTTGGAGGGTTGATTACTGAACTATTCAATTATTACCGGCATTATTAACGATGGTCTGCCTTTTAAAGAAAGTGCCGTCCTCAGTATTTTAAGTTCCTTATCCATCAGTCCTTTATTCTTGAAAATCGAATAAACCGACTCATCATCAGCGTCAGTATTGAATAACCTCTCAGAAAACGTTTTGTTTTCCGGAAAAGAAATTGTTTCGTAATTTTCGATCCCTGTTATCTTCGCCGCTTCTTCGATCGCGGTTTCCAGACCGCCTATCTCATCGACAAGTCCGTTTTTCTTTGCCTGCTCCCCCGTCCATATCTGACCCTGAGCTATTTTTTCGAGTTCTTCCATAGAAATATTCCTACCTTCAGAAACCCGGCCCTTGAATTCATCATAGATCCTCAACATTGAAAGTCTCATCAGCTCAGTGTCGTCTGATGATCTGACTTTTGATAAGTCAAAAATATCGGAATATTTCCCTCTCATGACTTTTTGATTTATTATACCTAGTTTTTCAAGCATATTCCTGAAGTTAGGTATCATTGATACTACGCCTATTGAACCTGTGATCGTGTACTGGTCGGCGAATATTTTTGTTCCGTTGCAGGCAATATAATATCCTCCAGAGGCAGCAGTAGAACCCATTGATACAATAACGGGCATTTCATTTTTAAGGTTTATGAGCTTCCTGAGTATCTTTTCGGATGCCAAAGCTGATCCTCCGGGAGAATTAATTCTCAAAACTACAGCCTTGATATTTTTATCTTTTCTTATTTTTTTTATTATTCTTTCGATCCCTGCAGGATCAATCACATTCTCTGAAAATGAAGACCCGTTATCCGAATCAACAATATTACCTTCAGCATAGATAACTGCTATACGGTTTTTATAATTTTCATTCAACGCTGCTACTTCGTAATCAGAAATGTTAATTATCTGGTTATCTCCAATAAGATTTTCGGATAATATTTCATCATAAGGCAAAGCTCTGTCAATAAGTTTCAATTCAATAGCCTTTTCAGGAGTGATAAATACCATTTCACCGCTTATAAGGCTTTCAGTAAAACCGGATTTGTCCAGTTTTCTATATTCCGATACTGTCTTTGAAAAAATATCTATTCTGCTGTCAATAATTCTTTCAATGCTGATTCTGAACTCGTCAGACATACTTTCTCTTGCGAAATTCTCTCCCGCCCCTTTGAACTGGCCAATGTGTATGACCTCCACATCGACCCCGATCTTATCACCCAGCTGTTTAAAGTACGGGACACTTGCACTAAGTCCGGTTAGCATTATCGTGGACGAGTTCGACGGGTCAATTATTATCTCATCTGCAGATAGAGCAGCCAGATAGCTCGTATTGTCCAGACTGCTTCCATATGCTATTATATTCTTATCCTCAAGACCTTTCAGGCAATTCATGATCTCGCTCGTATGCTGATATGTCAAATTCCAGTTGTCAAGATCGATCAGTATACCTTTTATCCTGATGTCGGTCGCCGCATCTGACAGCCTGGCGATCACTTCACCAAGAGTCAGTCCCCTTTTATTTAATTCAGTTATCCTGAATTCGGACAGGTCAATGAAATCGTTTGGGCACTCTGACAACCCGTGAGGAAAACTCAGTTGAATATAGGAATCCATATTTACAGGCACCTGCTTTATAGAATCAAAAGACATTTTAGCTACAAAAGCAAGCATAAAGAATATCAATACTGCAAAAACAATCATTACAGTAAAAGTTGTTTTAAAAAACCATTTTACGGCATTTTTTATAGTTTCCATGAATAGACTCCTTATTTTACTGAGAAATGTTTATATAGTTGATGGCACCGCCCTGAGTATTTATGAAATCCGGCAGTATTTTATATGTGACTTTGTTGTACTCGAGCATATCTCTGTAAACAAGGATTTTTGAAAGTGAAATGCTTTTTAAAGAGAATATCACGCTGTTGACCTGTTCGATCTTTATTATCTCTTTCAGATTATCAATCCTTCCGAGCACAGCGTACTTATCAATACTCTTGCCAAGATAATCTTCCCCTGTATCAACAAAACCTATGATGCTTTTACCTTCATTTGCAAGAACATCTTCATATTGTATGACCGTTGAAGACACATCGTCGATCCCCACAATAAGTGTTTTGTCAAGAAAGAATTTTATTCTTCTCAGGAGCAGAAATCTCCATACGAACATCATTCCGGTAGTGATCGACAGCATAAATGCCAAAATAATCCTTGAATAAGCAAATATTTTCATGAAATATGTTATGCTCATGGATATAAGAACAAAGTAACTAACTGAAAAAAGGAATTTCCTGAATGAAAATTTAAATTCTCCGTAGAGTTTTGAAAAATAGAAAATGATCAGAAGTATAATAATATAAAGAAGCGATACAATCAGATACATATCGAAGCTGATGTTGGTACTGCAGCCGGGATCTATCTTACCCATAAGAACAAGTACAGGTTTATAAAATAAAAGAGCGGCCCACAATCCTATCACATAAGACATTATATCGATAATAGGTAAGAGATACATTCTGAATATTATCTTTCCTATCGAAATGATGAAAGAGAACATTATGGCCAGATCAAGTATGAATTTGAAGAAAAGAGAATACTTGGATGTGTAATTTTTTTTAACGAATATCTTCATTGAGTCAAAAAAATACTTCCTCAATTTGATCTTATCTTTCTTTGAACTCTGCCCCCTGTAATGAACGATCTCCGAGATCGGCACGTATTCTATCTTATACCCGTGCTTTTTTATCTGATAGCAGAAATCTATATCTTCGCCGTACATGAAATAATCTTCAGGCATTAAAATACCTTCGTCTATAATGTTTTTTCTCAGAAGCATAAATGATCCCGAAACGGCATCCACTTCGGCTATCCTGTCATCTTCTAGATATAACAGGTTGTAGCTGGCGAACAGCTTCGAGTTGGGGAACAGCTTGCTGAGACCTGAAAGATGGCAGAATGAGTTCCAGATGGTCGGGAACGACCTGTGGCACGATGCGTCCAGTGTTCCCTCGGGACCGATTATCTTGCATGTTACCAGCCCTGTCATTTCATTATTTCTCAGGTAATTTATAAGAAGATTAATTGAGTTCTCTTTTACTATCGTATCCGGATTAAGTATCAGAACATAATCGCCTTTAGCTATCTTTAAACCCTGGTTGTTTGCTTTGGCAAAACCGAGATTGGATTCATTATAAATGTAATTCAGATCAGGGAATTTTGATGTTATATGCTCCTTACTTCCGTCTCTTGATGCATTATCAATTATTATTATCTCGTAACTAAGATCTTTGACGGTGTCGATCAGCGAACGAACTGTATTTTCCAGAAAATATTTTACATTATAATTGACGATAACAACGGACAGATCCATTACAGGTCATCCCGATTTATTTATAATTTTTTCCTGCTAAAAAAGGGAATCTTAATTTCCACACCATGAATATGGCTTCTTTCACGATAGCTTTTCCCATTTTTGAGTGCCCGTCTATTCTGTCAGTGAATATTATTGGTATCTCTTTTATTTTAAAATTATTTTTCCATGTTTTATAATGCATCTCTATCTGGAAGGAGTAACCGTTGGATTTGATCATATCGAGATCGATCGATTCGATTACTTTTCTTTTAAAACATTTGAATCCGGAAGTAGCGTCGCGAAGAGGCATACCGGTTATGATCCTTGTATAATAAGACGCGCCAATACTTAGAAGAAGTCTTTTCAGAGGCCAGTTAACAACATTTACACCCTGAATGTAGCGTGAGCCTATAACAAGGTCGTTCTCTGTCATCTCGACTAAAAGCCGTGAAATATCTTTCGGATCGTGGGAAAAATCACAATCCATTTCAATAATATGATCATAGCCTTCTTTCAGCGCGAATTTGAAACCCTCAATATAAGCTGTACCTAAACCTAACTTGCCGGATCTTTCGATTAGACGGACTTTCTGATTTGCCGCTGATATTTCTTTTACTTTTTTCCCGGTTCCGTCAGGAGAATTATCATCAACGATCAGAATGTCTGGTGATTCAGGAAGATCAGTTACAGCGCTAATCATCCTCTCTACATTTTCTATTTCGTTATATGTCGGAACTATCACGAGAGTTCGTTTATATTCTGCAGCCGTTTCTTTTGAATTCAATTAATTTCTCCTTAAGATCGTTATCTGATAAAGCCAGAATCTGTACTGCGGTTATCGCTGCGTTCTTTGCTCCTGCGTTCCCTACGGACATAGTAGGAACTGGAACTCCTGCAGGCATCTGGACCATTGAAAGAAGCGCGTCAAGACCGTCCATAACTCCTCCTTTTAGCGGTACTCCCAGAACTGGCAGAGTAGTATGGGCTGCCACGACACCGCCAAGATGCGCGGCCATACCGGCCGCAGCAATAATTACTTTAATCCCGTTACTGTCAGCGTTTTTTGCAAAATCTGCCACCGCTTCCGGATTTCTATGGGCAGAAAGTACTTTTAATTCATATTCAACACCGAAATACTTAAGATAATCCTCACAGTTCTTCATATACTCTTTGTCATTCTGACTTCCCATTATTATGGTCACTAAAGGCATATTGTTCTCCTTTTTCCTGTTATAAACAATCCTGTAAATTCATTGTTCATTTCTGAAGCGTTTAATAATATTAAAAAAAAACTGTAAATGCAAATAAAATGAACCATCTCATTGAAGTAATAATATGATTTTTTTCATAGTTTTTGTCAGCTGATGTTTTTATACTTAAAACAAATTAAGAGGGGTCGGAAGTATGTTAAAAATAATTGCGGTTATAATAATTTCAGTAAATTCATTTATTTTAGGATCAGTTTCTGAAAATCCTGCCAGAACGGGTGAGATCAGTTTCAAGGATGGCCAGGGTGATGGCGTTAGTGGCAACAAAAGCCGCTATCTCCTCTATCTT
>DAIMKZ010000106.1:0-7377 GCA_036721445.1 Candidatus Delongbacteria bacterium | reverse complement strand
GAGGAAAGAAAGATGCGGCCGATGCTGCAGGTAAACCAGCCGAGCCAGTAAAAGAAGTTAAAGAAGAGCTTGTAGTTATAATGAAGATAGGCGAAGAAGTATTAAAATTCTCTGATGCAAGTTTTCTGAGCAATGCGATGACACCTGCTGACGAAACAACCAAATATACTCTTTACGCTACACCTGAAGGCGGAGATAAAGATGCTCTTAACATAGAATTCGATTCGGCTGTAAATGAAGCTCAGGAAGCATATATTTCCCTGAAAAATTACAATATCGAGAAATCTTCGGTCACTGTATCGAAATTTGAAATTCAAAAGGGTAAAGTCCTGTCTGCCGAAGGGGTCTTTTCCGGTCAGCTGAAAAAACACGATCAGAACGGATTTCCTACCGGGGAGCTAATCGACTTTAACGGGACATTCGTAAAATAGCTTTTATGATAATTTTCGTTGCGGCCCCGCTTATTTTCGGATATATTAAGAAATGATGATATTCATGATTGAAATATCAGATTCTTAACATCTTAGGGTAGTATCATGAAATTCTGTTCTATATTAGTTTTCGCAATAATTACCGCTCTATCCGCACAGTGGACAAAAACTAATGGTCCTATTGGTGGTAAAGTGCGTAGTTTTGCTTCAAATGGTACTGATATATTTGTTACTCTCGGTGGTGGTGGAATTCACGGTTCTTTCGACAACGGTAATAACTGGGAAGGAAAAAACAACGGTCTTCTAAGCTCAGATGTTAAAGTTATAGTTTATAAGGACTCGATCCTTTTCACAGGAACTGATGAAGGCGTTTACCGTTCTTTTGACAAAGGTACAACATGGGAAGCTGTTTTCAACGGACTAAGGGATACTTATGTAAAATCTATGACTGTCATGGGCAACACCATATTTGCAGGTACTTATCTTCACGGAATTTACAGATCATCGGACAACGGTGATTCGTGGCAGCAGGTCTATTCCCCCGGTGCGAATTATATCTATTTTATGGAAAATAACGGGTCAAGGCTCTTTGCAGCTACTTACGGTGACGGAATGCTGGTCTCTGACGACAACGGGGACACCTGGCAGATCAGCAACAGCGGATTGACTGACAACGGACTGTTAACGGTCTATGCTGACGGTGATCTGGTAATAGTTTCAACTTTCAGTGATCATTTCAGATCAACTGATGCAGGCGGGACTTGGTCAGCACTTTCTCTTCCTTTCGGACACTCAAAAGAAATGGTCGGTCTGAACGGCTATATTTACAGTGCTTTCTGGGGAAACGGTGTTTACAGATCTGACGACAGCGGTTCTACATGGGAAGCGAGAAATTCAGGTATAAGCAGTTCTATCTGGTCAATGGAAAAGAACGGGAATTCGCTTTTCGTAGGTTATGATAACGGTTCTATCGCACGATCTGATAACTATGGTGCTAGCTGGAGCAACTCTTCGACAGGACTCGTAAAAGGTTCATATGTCGGGTCGCTTAAAGCTGTGATCAATCTCCCAGAAGAACCTCAGGATTCGATCTATAATAAAGTGATCGCCTGTACTCACGGCAGTGCTTTGTTCAACAGCAGCGATGAAGGGAATACATGGACACCTAAAAGCGTAGGTACAGTAGAAATCAGATCGATCACATCCATAGGTAAATCAGTACTGGTAGGAACTGACATGCTCGGAATATTTCTATCGGGAAACGGCGGTGATACATATACTGCTAAGAATACAGGCCTGACCAGTAAATGGATCCACTCGATCCACATCACGAACAGGCTTCAGGGAGAACTTTTCTGTGGCACTGGTGAAGCAGGCATTTACTTTACGACCGATGCAGGAAATAACTGGGTGGCGAAGAACAACGGACTTACAGCCGCTTCGGTAAAAAGTATTGTCGGCGGTGATCCTGAGATGTTTGTCGGAACAGGCGACGGCGGAGTGTTCTACTCTAACAATTACGCATCAAGCTGGGCAGAAAGGAATAATGGATTACCTACTGACTGGATCGAAACTCTGCTGCTGACTGATTCACTGCTCTTCGCCGGTACAGGTGATGCAGGTGTATTTGTATCTGAAGATAAAGGTATCAACTGGTCACCCAGAAATAACGGACTGAATGATTCCCTGTATGTTAGAAATATTCTTGAACATAATGGTACCCTTATAGCCTGCTCAAAACCTCTCGGTGTGTTCATCTCAAAGGATTACGGAGAAAGCTGGCAGGAATTCAATTCAGGACTCACGAACACATACATTGCCTCAGTTGAGATATATGACGGTAATCTATACGCAGGCTCTATAGGAGACGGAGTTTTCATCAGACCGCTTAGTGACCTTGAAGTTCTCGGGACTCCGGTAAATTTGACTATCTCAACATATCCTGACTCTTCCCTATTGAACTGGGATATAGTTACAGGCGCTTCATACTACAGGATCTACAGGTCAGAAACACCGTACTCAGGATTTACAGAAATCGGAACTTCTGCGACAAACAGCTATGATGATACTGATACTGTAAGGAATAAATATTTTTACAGAGTAACAGCGGACAACTCAAAATAATATTATAATTGTCATAGCAAGTTCATTTTCAGATAAATATATTATCTTGGTAAACAATAGGGGGAGGATTATGAAGATCAATAAAAATGCGACACTGCTTATGTCAGTTTTATTTTTCATGATGGCAGTTTCGGCTGAGATACCTGAAGGCTATTACGACAGCGCAACGGGATCAGGTTACACCCTTAAAACACAGCTGCACAACATCATCGATAACCATACTGTTGTATCATATGATGCTCTATGGACACATTTTCAAAGTACCGATGTCGATAATTATTACGAGAATAACGGCAGCCCGCTTGATATGTATTCAGAAAATCCTACCGGACCCGATCCCTACAACTGGACATTTGTTGCAGATCAATGCGGTAATTATTCAGGAGAAGGAAGCTGCTATAACAGGGAACACAGTTTCCCGAAGAGCTGGTTCAACGATGCCAGTCCGATGTATTCTGACATTTTTCATTTGTATCTCACTGACGGTTATGTTAACGGAAAAAGAAGTAACTGGCCTTTTGGAGAAGTCAATGCCCCAACATGGACATCTCAGAACGGATCAAAAGTTGGTCCCTGCTCATATCCGGGTTATACTGGAACTGTATTCGAGCCTATTGATGAGTTCAAAGGCGACTTTGCGCGTTCGTATTTTTATATGGCAACTCGATACGAAGATGTTGTTTCCGGATGGAGTTCAGCTATGCTTGACGGTTCAGCAGACAAAGTTTATACAGACTGGGCACTGAATATGCTCATAGAATGGCATACAAATGATCCTGTTTCACAGAAGGAGATCGACAGAAACAATATAATTTACAGCGATGTTCAGGGCAACCGTAATCCGTTTATAGATAATCCAAATTATGTATATCAGATATGGGGAGGAAATCCGGTTCCTTCAATAAATTTTGTTACAGCCTCTCAGCAGATCGAGGAGAGCATAGGTACTTTGACAGTTTATCTTTCGATCTCTGAAGCTATACCTGAAACAGTAACTGCAAATCTGATTATTACAGGCACAGCAAATGATCCTGATGATTATTCGGTTTCAACTACTTCTGTATTGTTTCCGGCAAGTACTACCGCTGACAGATCGACTGTACTTACTATAGAAGATGATCTTATTCCCGAAGATTTTGAAACGATCATATTGACTATAGATAATCTTACTACAGCAAATCCTGATATTATCATCGGCCCGAACAGTGAAATAACGATCACTATAAATAACAGTGACGGTTTTGACGAAACCCCGCCTGCAGTGGATACTTTCGAGGTGCTGAATGATTCAACATTTATAATAACATACACTGAGCAGGTCGATCCTGTAAGCTCTCAGATTTTGACGAATTATGTTGTGGATAATTCTGTCGGAAGTCCTTTTAGCGCAACTGTGGGTTATATGGGAGATTCTGCCAAAGTACAGCTTTCATACACTTCTGCTCTCGCTCCCGGTTCTTATCAGCTGACTATAAATAATGTCGAAGATCTCAAGACTAATGCGATCGCTTTGAATACTACGGTCGACTTTGGAATTTCTTCAGGACCGGGAGCAGGCTGGATAGAGGATTTCGAACTTGCGAACTGGGGAAGCTATTCAACGGGCACTTATACATTAACGACCGGCGACTGGGATATAGTGGATGTTTATCCTGAAACTTCTGCTGCTTTCGCATATGAAGGGTCTCACGCTGTAAGGCTTAATGACGACTCGAACAACTCTTCTGTTACAGCCCCGGCGGTCAATGGAGTGGATTCTGTGATTTTCTGGTACAGGACACTGAATAATGAAGCATCCGCGTCAACATTCTGGCTTCAGAAGTCAGTCGGCGGAGGAGCATTTACTAATGTTACGAGCGGAACATTCCAGACGACAACATATAATCAGTTCGCTTATAAAGTGAATGATGCTTCAGATGATATTAGATTAAGGATAAACAGTGATCAGCAGTCCGGACATCTTATAATTGACTATTTCAAAGTAGTCACTTTCTCGGGACCTGTGCAGGATACTACACCTCCTGAAATACTTAGCCATGTTGTAACTGATTCCACTTTAATAATTACTTTCAGTGAAAATCTTGATCCTGCTACGTCTCAGGCATTAACCAATTATCTTCTTGATAACGGAGCAGGCAATCCTTCAGCTGTGGTTCTGGGATACGGAGGAGATTCAACTGTAGTGGAAGTATTCTATCCTGCATTCCTGCCTGACACGAATTATCAGCTTACTATAAGCAATGTGGAAGATATTGCAGGAAATTCAATGATCAATGACTATATTGACTTCATTATCAATTCAGGCGGTACAGGTGATGGCGACGGCTGGACCGAACCTTTCGAAGACGATACGAACTGGGGAGGAAGTTACTTTGTCGGAACTGTAACTTTTCCATCCGGTGATTGGGATTTCAACTATGTTTTTCTGGAGGGTCCTGTTGATAATCCATTCGAAGGCGTACAGTCAGTCAGACTTAAAGACGGAACTCCTGACGCATCACTCACAACGCCTTATATAAACGGTATTGACTCTGTATCATTCTACTATAGAAGTTATCGTGCAGATACATCGACATTCATTCTTCAAAAATCAGTAAACGACGAACCATTTGTAAATATAGCCACGCAGCAATATTCAGAAACAACTTACGATCAATTCTCTTACAGAGTCAACGACACATCTGACAATATCAGATTAAGAATTCTGAATGACAGCCAGCCTGAACGTCTGTGTGTTGATTATTTCAGGATCGTGCAATTTCCGCCGGAACCGCCCTCTGCACCTGCTAACGTAACAACGCAGATATCGGGAACTGATCTTATTATCGGATGGGATATTGTATCCGGAGCGACGGCATATGATGTTTACTCTTCAGACTCTCCTTATGAAGGATTTTCGTGGGAATCAACTGTTAGCGAGCCCACATACACAACTCCTTATACGGAAGCGAGAAAATTCTACTATATTGTTGCTAAAACGACGGCTAAATCCCTCAAACCGGGAGAATCTCACGAAAGGTTTATTGATATCAGATAATTGTGAAATTCAGAGATTTCTGATCAAAATAATATTATCTTTTTTCAATTGATAAGCTTATATTTATGAAGTCAGAAAATAAAAATTTGAATAATTCAGAAGGAGAATTAAAATGGCACAGATCACATTAAAAGGCAATCCGGTAAATACAGCCGGAGAACTTCCAAAAATAGGCGAGCAGCTGAAACCATTCGTTCTGGCGAATGACAAACTGATAAGGGTAAGGCTTGATGATTTCAAAAACACTAAACTTGTTCTTAACATCTTCCCCAGCTTGGACACACCTACCTGCGCAATGTCAGTCAGACAGTTCAACAAACTGGCTTCAGAAATGGTTTATACGAAAGTTATCTGTATATCCCGCGACCTGCCGTTCGCTCAGGCCAGGTTCTGCGGAGCTGAAGGATTGGAGAATGTTATAACTCTGTCAGACTACGAGACAGGCGAGTTCGGCTATGATTACGGTGTTGAAATAATTGACGGCCCTCTTAAAGGTCTTCACTCCAGAGCTGTTATTGTAGCAGATGAGACCGGAAAAGTGCTTTATACTGAGCAGGTTGCAGATATAGTTAACGAACCGAACTACGAAGCCGCTCTTAACGCGCTGATTTGACATAGGGCTTATATTTTGTTACATTGCTTTAACATATCTACAGATAATAATCAGGAAATTTAATGACAAGCAGAAAACCAGATTTTAAAGAGCAACTTACAAATTCTGTTTTCAGGATCGGAATCGAAGAGGCACATATACTAAATCCTTTAAAGTTTTCTTTAATTATTACCATATTATACATTATTTTAATTTCTGCATATATTTGGTATTCCGGCGCTATTGCTTTGTACTTCTCGAAGACTAAAGAAGATCTTGCATTGATTGAGTTGGTCAAAGGTTTGACGTTCGTTATAGTGACCGCGGCAGTTTTGTTTTTTTATATCTATCATACATTAAAGAAAATTGAATACAAAAACAATATTATCATGGCTCAGAACAAAAGTATTATATCATCTGAAAGACTGGTTATGGCAGGTCTGTTTTCGACTTCTGTTTCACACGACATCAACAATTTAATGTTCATAATTACCGGCAGCGCAGATCTAATGTATTCGTCAAAAACACTTGACGCGAACAATATGCAGTTATTGGAAAACATATCATCTTCTTCAAAAAAACTTGTGGAATTGTCCAGGAGTATGATGGATGCAAGCAAAGAATATCTCCCCGGTGAAATGAAAACAGAAGACCTTTCAAAAATTGTGGAATCTACAGTCTCTTTTTCAAAAATACATTCGAAACTGAAAAGATGTAATATAGTTGAAGAGATTCAATCTGACATTATAATGAACATCAACTCTATCCTTATAGGAAGAACTCTGATGAACCTCCTGCTGAACTCGGCTGATGCGACAAATGAAACCGGGAAAATACTAATCCGGTTAAAAGAAGTATCACAAAATGTGCTGCTCGAAGTTCATGATGACGGTCCCGGAATTAATGATGATTTAAAAGAAAAAGTATTAGAACCTTTCTATACGACAAAACAGGACGGTAACGGATTAGGTCTGCTCTCATTGAAGATATGCGCACTTCAACATAACGGGAAAATCGCTATAAAGAAATCAGATCTGGGTGGAGCGTGTTTTTCTATTTCTTTTCCAATAAACGATACTTATAATTCACACGAATCAGCTGTTAATCACTAACTAAATTCCAGCAAAAAAACAATAATAGGAGATACAATGTTGATCAAACCGGGAGAAAAAATTTTTGTAATAACCCGCAGA
>DAIMKZ010000105.1:0-7493 GCA_036721445.1 Candidatus Delongbacteria bacterium | reverse complement strand
TTTGGATATGAGGACATTCCCGGCGGCATCTTTTTTGAACTTGAGGCCTCTACCAGCCGCAAAACTTTCAAGATAATCAATGATCTTTTCCTCGTGACCGGACATTCTGGGTATCGCGCTTATCTCTGAAAAATACTTCCAAACCGATGCCGGTTCAAGTCCTGATATCATATGAGTTCCTCCTTACAGATCGAATTCCATCCCTTCGTTCGCGATGATTATCTCGACTGATGCCGAGGGATATTTGTAGTTCATGTATTTTTTTGCAGAATCGTACATCCTGTATATTTTCTCGTCATCGCTTTCATGATTATGGTGGAAAAGAAGCAGTTTTTTCACATCAGAGTTCACTGCGGCATCAACTCCTATCTCAGCCGTCGAGTGGCCGAAGCTGAACCTTCCTGCCAGCTCGTTGAAATCGTACTGCGTATCAAAGATAAGAATATCGGCGTTCCTGTAAAAAGGGATGAATGCTTCAAGAACCGTCCCCGCCGTATATTCCGCATCCGTAGCATATACTATCTTTTTCCCTGAGGATTCAACACTGAATGCGTAGGAACCGTTAGGATGGTTGAGCTTTTTTGAACTCACAGTGAAATTTCCGATGCTGACAACTTCATTTTCTTTTAATAAAGTGAATTTTTTAGTGCTCGGACGGGACTTTAAGCTGACCGGGAAAAAATCAAAATCCTGCTGCAGTTCAAGCATTTTCTCAAAATTTTTATGATGCGAGTAAAAATTCAGCCTGGTCGTCGGAAAGTGGACAGGAGAAAAAAAAGGCAGTCCGTTTATGTGGTCGAGATGAAGATGAGACAGAAAAATATTATATTCGCTGATACCGCTGTTGAAAAATCTTCCGCTTATAAGCTCGTTACCCAGATTCCTGATTCCCGTACCTGCGTCCAGTATTATAAGGTCAGATTCATTCGAAACTGTCACACAGGATGTGTTACCGCCGTAAGTAGTTGAAAGGTCAGAAGGAAGGGAATCGATCAGATCACCGATCTTCTTTTTATCCGAAATGTCCCTGCCGTAAGCAAAAGAAAGTACTTTCTCGATCTTTTCCCTGTATTTTTCGGGGCTCAGCGGTGAATTTATACTGCCCCTTACACCCCAGAATTTTAATTTCATGTTCAAAATATATTTATTCAGCCCGTTACAAGCAAGAACTAAATAATTTTTTTTACTTCCTTGATTTTAACATAAAAGTCCGTTAAATTTACTATAACAGCAGAAAGAAACCTGAAAGCTGAAAAACAATCTTGAAATTAATGGAGGAAATCAACAATGAAAAAGATATTTGTTCTTGTATCTTTAGTGTTCATCATCGTATTTACGGGATGTTCAGGAAAAACTGAAGCTAAGAAAACGGCCGATTCGGACATAGCAAAAAAATACGCCCCCGAAAATACAGTGGCGATGCTGAGATTTTCATCAGCTCAGAAACTGTTCACTACTTTCGGCGCAGGACCGGACAGCTTCATGGGCGAACCAGTACCTGCCGACAGAAGCGAAGTAGTTGAAGTTCTCGGTTTTGACCCGATGAACCCTGCCGAATATGATAAAGCCGGTCTGGATATCAACCGCGAGTTCGGTATCGTTGTCAGCGGTCTAAATATTAAAGGAAATGAAGGCGAAGAGACAAGCGCGGACATCGACATTCTGTTCCCTGTGACCGACGGTCAAAAAGCATACACCCGCCTAAAAGAAGTGATCAACTCCAAGAAAGACGAAACTACAACAGTGACGGAAGAGAACGGAATGCTCATCATTATTAAATCTGGTGAGGAAGATGTTAAAGTCACAGTAAAGAACGATGCGGCTTATCTCGTTTTCCGCATGGCTTTCAACTCAGCTTCAACGGCACAGGATGTATTTGCTGCCGGTAAAAAACTGGCTGACAATCCCAATTATAAAGAAACCGCTTCATCAGTTAACATCGGAAGCGATATAGGATTTTACATTGACTTCAAGAATCTGTTCATGAATAATGAGGAAGCTCTCAAAAAACTCAGCCTCAATCCGGTATTTGCCGAAAATAATATAAAATCCCTTGAATACATGAAATATTACAGAGGCGCAGGATTTTCAGTAGACCTCGAAAAAAGTGATTTTGCGGTAAATATGGCAGCGTATATTGATGCAGGAAATCCTTTTCAGAAAATGATTGAGAATGTAAAAGCAGACAGATCAGTTGTCCTGGGAATGAAAAAGAATCCGGCTCTGCTTTTTTCCGCATTCCTTAATGCTTCGGAATATATGAGCTTCATTCTGGAAACTCTCCCCCTTGAGACTAAGCAAAGCTACGAACAGGAACTTGTCAATATTAAAAACCAGACGGGGATCGATCTCAAAACAGAAATTATCGACCAGCTCGCCGGAAGTATAAACCTGGGAATGTATGACGGAAGCACTATAAACATGATGAATTACAACACAGTCCTAAATTTCAACGTAAAGGACCCCGGCGCTTTTATCGCCACGCTTGAAAAGATCGGGCCTATGGCCAATATGACAAAAGCTGACCCCGCTCAGACATTTACTGATATCGAGATCGGCGGAAATGTTTCGGTGTATTCGGTAAACATCCAGATGATGATGGCTTATATTGTCATTGACGGCAACAATGTCTCGTTCTGCACGTCAAAAGAGATGGCCGCCGACGCACTGAACAAAAAGGATAAGCCTTTCACCGATAATATTGACGGCGAGCTGAAAAAACAGCTCGAGAACGACCAGAGCTGTCTGTATCTCGATATAGATGAAACATATATAGCAGCGAAAAGTATTTACCAGTTCTTCGTCGGTATATCCGGTGGTGAGAGCATAATAGACGCAAAGACCGATGCTTTCGCGGGTAAATTCGACTACCTCTATGCAGGCGGAGAGTGGAAAGGCGAAAAGGCCGAAAGCAGATTAGTTCTGAAAACAAGGTTCAGCAAACCTTTCTTCATTGCTTTACAGGAAGAGATAGCAAAATTAAAACAGTAGGATGAATCTATGATACTTGTGACCGGCGGAGCGGGATTTATCGGCAGCGCGGCAGTATGGGAGCTCAACAGACGCGGTATTGAGGATATAATAATATCCGATCATCTGGGCATGAAAGAAAAGTGGAAGAACCTCAGAGCGCTAAAATACGCCGACTACATTGAGAAAGACGATCTTCTTGAAGATATTCTTGATGACGAAGGTTTTTACTCATGCCTGGATGCTGTTATACACATGGGCGCCTGCTCTTCAACGACTGAAAAGGACTGCTCGTATCTGTCGTATAACAATTATGAATATACAAAATTGCTCGCCGGTTACTGTATCAGAAATAATATCAGATTTATCTACGCTTCAAGCGCTGCGACCTACGGGGACGGCAGGAACGGATTTTCGGACGACACAGGTAAACTTGAGGATCACAGACCTCTCAACATGTACGGATATTCAAAGCAGATGTTCGACCTCTATGCAAAGAGAAATAAATACTTTGACCGAATCACTGGAATAAAATTCTTCAATGTCTACGGCCCGAACGAATATCACAAAGACGACATGAGCAGCAAGATCTTCAAAGCTTACGGAGAGATAAAGAATACAGGCAGGATCAGACTTTTCAAATCATATAACGACAAATGGAAAGACGGGGATTCTGTACGGGATTTTGTGTATGTAAAGGACTGCGCCCGCATCATCTGCGATATGATCGAAAGACCTGACATCAGCGGACTGTTCAACATGGGCAGCGGTAAAGCGAGAAGCTGGAACGATCTTGCCTCGGCTGTATTCAAAAGTATGGATATCCCAAGATCGGTAGAGTACTTCGAGATGCCTGATGAACTTAAAGGTAAATACCAGTATTTTACTGAATCGGATAACTCTTCTCTTGAAAAAACGGGGATAGAACTGAACTTCACTTCTCTCGAAGATGGTGTAACTGATTATATAAAAAATTATCTGGCGCAGGACAAACATCTGGGAGACTGATCTTAAGCGTCTCCTCCATACAGGTTTTCCCTGGATTTTCTGATATATTCAAGTTTCTTAAACTGCTCCTTTGTGAGCTCACCTTTTTTTTCCATTTCGATCAGCTCGATCATTTCAAGGAACTCCAGGTCCATGAGATCGTGGAACTCCTCTTCGATCCCGCATTCATTTTCAGTCTGTTGCTTCTTCAGGTTCTTTTTTTCCTTCATACTTGAACAGCTTTTCCAGTTTTTTATTCAGATCCTCGTCTTTATTCGTTTTAAGAAGGTCGCCGTCGTATGCCAGCCTTACTTCGCCGGTCTCTTCCGATACCACAACGATTATAGCGTCGCTTTCCTCGCTCAGTCCGACCGCCGCCCGGTGACGCGTCCCGAACTGCGAGCCGATTTCTTTTGTTGTCGTCGGAAGCAGACATTTCGCGGCCACTATCTGATCGTTGGATATAATTACCGCTCCGTCATGGAGAGGCGACGAAGGACTGAATATCGTCACAATAAGTTCGGGTGTTACTTCGCTCTTGATCGGTATGCCTGATTCTACGACACTTTTCATGCCTACGTTCCTCTGAAGGACTATGAGCCCGCCTATCCTTTTCTCCGAAAGCATGAAAGCGGCTTTGGCGATCTCGTCGAATATAGTCTGCGTCCTTATCTGCAGGAACCGTCTTATAAGTTTATTCTGTCCGATATGCGTAAGTACTCTTCGTATTTCAGGCTGGAACAGAACAAAGAACGCAAGCCAGAATACCGTTTTTAAGGCGTTCACGAGCCATGAAATAATTGATAATTTCAGAAAATCCGCAAGGATGCCGAGCATTATTACAAAAGCAAGCCCTATGAACATCGTAGTGGCTCTTGAATCCTTCACGACGGCGTACAGTTTGTAGCATATGAAAGTGAACAGAAGGATGTCCGCGAGGTCCGAGACCGTAAAACTTAAAAATCCTATCTTGAACAGTTCCATTATTTTACCTTGAATTCTTTAAAATATTCCGGCTCGAAAGAAAAATCGGCCGACGCACTTTCACGCCTTACGAAAGCCAGTTTCGCAATGTGATACGCGTCGGGATAATATCCGCCCTTATAAGGCGCGGTTCCGGTAAATTCCGGCGCTACATTTCCGGCGCGCACTCCATTAATATAACAATTTTCTCCGTAAGGTAGAACTATTATTTCACTTATTTTGTCAACGTCCGCGCCGGCCCTTCTGTATCGGGCATGAAAATAATCCTTCTGTCTGCCTTCGAGCAGGATCTCGGCGAACTCATCATCCGGGTGATCTTCCAGAACTTTCAGGGCAGCCGCGTCGAGCGACCTGACCGGGATTATTTTCCTGCCCGCTCCGATCGCCATTCCCTTAACCGCGCTTACTCCCACTCTGAGTCCGGTAAAAGATCCCGGCCCCGTTCCGACAGCGAATATATCTACATCTCTAACGGTGATGCCGGCATCTTTGAGCGCATCTCCGATCATGCTGAAAAGCAGCCTGTTATGAGCTCTTGTTCCGTCCGCTGAAATGTAAGAAACTTTTTCCCCGTCCTCGAGAAGACACACGGACGCCTTTTCAGTCGAAGTTTCCACCGCAAGAATATACATCAGCCGATCCTTTCGATCTTAATTGTTCTTTTTTTCTCTCCCTTCACTCCGATCCGGACTTCGATCCTTTTTTCCGGTATCTCGCCGTCCAGCATTTCAGCCCATTCGATCAGAGTTACAGTATTTTCTTTACCCGGAAAATCATAAAAACCTATCTCGGTCAGCTCCAGAGTCGAAGATATCCTGTAAAGATCGTAATGATAAACGGTCAGTTCCCCGGCCTCGTACTGATTCATTATAATATAGCTCGGTGAATTAACATACCCTTCAAAGCCGAGACCCCTGCACAGACCGCGGGCGAAAACGGTCTTGCCCGAACCCACGCTGCCGTAAAAAAGAATAATGTCGCCGCTTTTTACTTTACCGGCAAAATCAAACCCCGCTCTTTCCGTAGCTTTTTCCGAGGCTGTCTCACAAACATCGTATCGATCTTCGTTTCCCATGACCCAAATTTAAACCAAAGCCCGATCTTATGCAATAAAAAAGGGAGCGCGGCGGCTCCCTTTTACTAAAAGCGATAGTCGGATCTTCACCTGTAATTAGATTTCCCAAGTATCGATGTACTTACTCTGTTAATTTTGATACCGTCCATAGCGCTTTTGTTAACCGGACCTACTTTCACATAGTCAAACTCGGTCGCTCCCACGGCTGTATGCAATCCTAAAGTACCGCTGTTGAATCTTGTATCGTGGTATGATCCCATGTAACTCCCGTTTATAAAGATGTGGTAGTCGTTAGCATCGTTATCTACTATCATCTTCAGAATGTTCCATTCACCCAGCACATTATTGATCTCTGTCGCAGATGCGGAACCCAAAGTATTCCAAACACCGTTTTCGATTACAACAAATGTATAAGCCCCATTGTTTATCATGAACACAACGCAATTATTCCAATCTCCATCCCCATTTAGCACTGTAGGGTCACCATTAACAATTAGACCACCATTATAACTGGTTACATCTGAAGCGGCTCTTAACTTTGCCTCAAATACATAGTTTCCCGTCACTTCAATATCAAGTTTGGAGGAGCCGACGATATAGCCTGAAGTATTTACTGTGTAGATACTGTCTGTTACTGAGCATGTGCCATCTACAGCTGACCAGTTGTCCGCAAGTCCGTCATCGAAGGTTTCATCTTCTATAGCGGGTGTTGCAGGAACAGCGTCGATCGTGAAATAATCGTCGCTTTCGTCATAGATGTCAGATGTCGTACTAGTCATTCTTATCTTGTACTTGGTGCTTGTAACGATATCTGCAGGCACTGTCCAGTTATAGCTCGTATAGCTGTTCACATCCACCGTTGTAAGATTCCTGCAGAAAACATCGTTCTCATAAAGATCAACAGTAACGTTCTGCGCGGAAAGCGTCTCGTACCATGTGACCGCAACAATGTCACCCGGCTGATAAACCCCGCCGCCGTTGGGAGTAACTACCTGCAGTATCCTGTGCCCAAAAAAATCTCCTTCGGAATTCGGAAGTTGTGTCATACTTCCATTCATTTTATCACCTTCAACGATAGCTAATACGAACCAATCATTACCATAACCGTCCAATAACATTCTAAGACCATTACCTGTAAGTGTCCATGTACCTGTACCTCCAGCACTTGTCCAAGTGTCGTCTGAGTTGAATGTTATTATGTAATTCCATTTCGCCCAAATTCCTGTAAGATCCCACTCACCCAGAATATCAACTGATTCATCAGCTGAAATACAGAAATAATGATCGCTTTCGTCCATGACATCATAATTAACTTCATTTGCAACTCTTACAAGATATGCGGCATCAGGTGTAACTGTATTAGGTATAGTCCAGTCATAAGTTCCAAGATCTCCACTGACTGTATCTATTTCATAAACTACACCGGTTGAATCTGCAAGACTAATAACTACATTACCGTTTACATTAGGATCCCAGG
>DAIMKZ010000104.1:0-7558 GCA_036721445.1 Candidatus Delongbacteria bacterium | reverse complement strand
TATCTCTTTTTCTTCAGGTCCGGCATCTTTCTCCTCAACGATTTTTATTATATTGCCGTCTTCGTCTTTAACTATCCTTCCGTAGCCGAACGGATCGTCGAATTCAGTAGTCAGAACCGTAGCTGAACATCCCGATCTTTCATGAAATTCTCTGAATTTCTTCAAAGTATTAATTCTTAAAAGAGGAACATCTCCACAGAGTATGAGAACATCACCGGTTCTTCCGAGAAGAGAAAACTCAGCCTGCATCACAGCATGACCGGTACCGAGCTGCTCATTCTGTTCTGCGTAACTCACTCCGCAATCCTCTGTAGCGCTGATTACCAGCTCTTTTTTGTGACCCACGATCAGCCATATACCGTCAGATCCGGCACCCTTAGCCTGATCGATAACATACTTTACGAGTTCCTTATCATTTATCTTATGGACGACCTTAGGCAGATCGGATTTCATACGCTTTCCCATTCCGGCCGCAAGTATTAGTGTGTACAGCTTTCTCATGAATTTCCTCTAATTAACTATCATATTATCTATCAGCCTTGTTTTCCCGAATCTCACCGCCAGCAGAAGCACTAATTTGTCCTTTTTGAGCGTTCTTATTTCAGAAAGGTCTGAAGCATTTCTAAGTTCCGCGTATTCGATCTCTGCGGTTCGTTCTGACGAGATAATGTCGGTAACCTTGCTGATTATCTCCTTTTTACTGCTGAAGGAGCTGAAATTATCTTTGATGTGTCTGAGAGATCGGTACAGAACAGACGCGGACTTCCTTTCGCTTTTATTAAGGTAGCTGTTTCTGCTGCTCATTGCGAGACCGTCACTTTCTCTTACAGTATCAACTCCTATTATGTCTACAGGCATGTTCATATCTTTTACGACTTTTTTAAGAATAGTGAACTGCTGATAGTCTTTTTTGCCGAAATATGCCTGATCGCATCCTGTAATATTGAAGAGTTTGGTTACGACTGTAGCGACGCCCTTAAAATGACCCGGTCTTGTTTTTCCGCAAAGGATTTTTCCTACAGGACCTATATCGATATATGTTGAGAAATTATCGGGATACATTACAGGATCATCCGGGAAAAATACCGCATCAGCACCGATCGTGTCCAGTTTCCTCAGATCGCCTTCGAGATCTCTGGGGTATCTGGCAAGATCCTCTTTTGGACCGAACTGAATAGGATTTACATATATGGAATAGATCAGACAGTCGCATTCGTTCCGCGCCTTTTTACCCAGAGTCAGATGGCCTTCATGGAGCGCTCCCATAGTGGGAACAAAACCGATCCTTCTGTTAATGAGATCATAAAGGCTCGTGAAATCTCTGACCTCTGATATTGTTCTAAGTATTTTAGGCATAATTAACTTCCTTTCAATAGGATTCGTCTTCAGAAGGGAACGATCCGTTATTAACATCCGATATATATTCGCTGACAGCCTTACTGATGACAGAATGAATATCTGCATATTTTCTTACGAACTTAAAGTTAACGTCCGGGTCGAATCCGAGAAGGTCTGTTATTACCAGAACCTGACCGTCGCAGAAAGGTCCGGCTCCGATGCCGATTGTCGGTACTGACACAGACTCGGTCACTTCTTTAGCCAGGCCGGCAGGTATTTTCTCAAGGACGATCCCGGAAACTCCCGCTTTTTCAAGCAGAAGCGCGTCATTTTTAAGTGTTTCTGCCTCTTTATCACCTTTAGCTCTTAGTTTATAGCTGCCGAACTTGTTGATAGACTGGGGCGTCAAACCCAAGTGACCGTACACCGGAATGCCTGACTCTGTTAGTTTTTCGATGAGGGGTAAAACTCTTTTCCCGCCTTCGACCTTGACGGCGTTGCATCCGGTTTCTTTAACTATCCTGAAAGCATTTTCAATCGCTTTTTCAGTTGATATCTGAAAACTGCCGAACGGCATATCCGCGGCGATAAGGGCCCGTGATGTAGATTCAACAACGATCTTTGTGTGATAGATGATTTGCTCGACTGTAACAGGTATTGTTGTGGTCTTACCCTGGAAAACCATCCCCAAAGAGTCTCCTACAAGTATCATGTCAACAGACGAACTGTCGATTATCCGGGACGTGTAAAAATCATAGGAAGTAAGCGCAGCTATCTTCTTGCCGGAGGTTTTATACTTTTTTAATTCCGAAACTGAAATTCTGTTTCCCATAAGATCACCTCGATTTATGATAACAGTTAAAAATAAGCATAATCATATCTAATTGCAAGGTCGTAATTATAAAAAACTTTCTGGTAAAGTTCCGGATTTAATATACATAAAAGTATTGTTGACATTTTAAATTTCTTGTGTTAAATTCCGCCGTTTCGAACACATGCTGACAAACAGGAGTAAAAGGAAAAGAAGGAGAAAAAAGGGAGTTAGATGAAAAAGTTTATATGGATAGTACTTATAGCGTCATTTTCAGTTCTGTTCTCTCAGGACTGCGACTGCTATAAGACTCAGATTGATTCTCTGATGGCAGAATTTGATGCGATCAAAGATAAAATGTCCGATCAGAAGATCACCAGGGAAGAATATGACGATCTTTATTCGATCTATACAGACATCTGGTCAGAAATTGTTGAGCAGCAAAAAGAGCAGAAAAAATGTATCGAGAGCACAAAAAAGACCATTAAAGTAAAAGTAGAACCAAAGAAGGTCGATCAGGCTCTACCTCAGATCTTTGGAGCTAAGTGGGGTTCTTCAAGGCAGTCCGTAAAGGATAAATTAAGAAACGCAGAGGGTCTTAAGATATCCGATACAGACGAGTCCGTTCTGGAATACAAAAACGGCAAGCATTTAGGTTATGCTGTCAATAAATGGCAGTTTAACTTCACCAATAAAAAGCTATATGCCTGCCAGATAGTTTATTCCGCACACTCTAAGATGAACGCGCTGAAACTTTACAATGAGATCAGCAGTAAGCTCATTAAAGAATATGGTGAACCGAGCTATGAGAAAAATAAGTTTCCCTCAAGCTACAAAGACGATAAAATTAAACTCTCTTCAATAAAGAACGGTTCGGTAACGATCTACAACAAATGGCTGTTTAAAAATGACGATGTTTTAAGGATAGGTATAAACGAGAACGGTGATGTGATGATGACCTACTTAGTTGAAAAATTGCACAATAAAGCGCGGTAGTTTTTTAATTATAGTATTTCATATTTGATAATTATTTTGAATTTTCACTTGCATTTAGGGTGATAAAATGCTAATTTTACCGCGATGAAAATTACGCATGTTATAAAATATGCTGTGCTGACATGTCTTTTAGTGTCTTGTACAATGAATAAAAAAGTGAAAATAACTTCATCATTTGTTGAATTTTCTACGGATGTGAACATTTCACTGTTCGGTATAAGCATGTCCGATACTTCCGGAACTTCCGATGCGATCTCATTTTCCAGAGGAATATTCTCATATTTTAATTCTGAGATGAATCCTTATCTAGAAACATCATCTTTGAGTTTAATGAATTCGGCAGAACCAATGGTGAAAACCGAGATACCGAATTCACTCAGACAGATCATCAGGATATCAAGAAACCTCCACAAATATACCGACAAGTACTTTAACGTGGCTGTACTTCCGGTTGTTGAACTGTGGGGATTTTACACCGGAACAGAACCTGTTAAGCCGGAAGAAAATATGTTAAAAGAAACTCTGAAAATATCAGATCTTGATCTTTATAATTTTGAAAATGACTCATTCTTTGTTTCGGACAAAAGGTGCAGGATCGGTTTAGGCGGTATAGCGAAGGGGTATGCTGTTGATTCGGTCGCGCATTATTTATTGTCAGAAGGCTACAATGATTTCATTGTGGAAGCGGGAGGAGATATGATCGTAAGATCAAAAAAACCGAAAACTATAGGCATTAAACATCCCAGAATTGAAAATGAACTGATAGACACGATATATGTAAGCAGCGGAGCCGTAGCCACATCCGGAGACTACGAAAAGTACATTGAAGCCGACGGACAAAGATACTGCCATATTATAAATCCGTATACCGGATACGGAACTTCTGATATTATATCTGTAACTGTGATATCTGAAAAAACTTATCTGAGCGACGCTTTTGCTACAGCCGCGTTTGCGATGGGAAGGGAAAAGGCTGAGTACATTCTGGAGAAGAACAAACTGTCAGCGCTGATCTATTATTACGGTGACGGAAAGGAAATTAATAAGAAAGAAATAAACATGGAAAATTATAAGAAACCTGCAGGATACGGCTTGTAAAATTATGGAACCAGGAAAAGGATATTACGAAATACCCGCAAATATAAAATCGCTAAAAAAGGAGACTGAAAATGTCTATTCCGCAGTCCTTTCCGCCGGTAACGAGATGGGATCTTCTATCCCGGGTCAGTTTATAAATGTCCAGGTTTCACAAGAATTCAATTCTCCAGTTCTCAGAAGACCGTTCGCCGTTTCTTCAGTAAACGGTAATGAGTTCGAGTTCATATTCAGCGTTGTAGGAAGAGGTACTAAACTGCTCGCCGGAATGCTTGAGACTCAAAAAACAATAAATGTTCTCGGCCCGCTTGGTAACGGTTTTATCGACGGAGAAGCTGGAAGAAAGCTACTTATTGCGGGAGGTCTGGGCATAGCGCCAATTAAAAGGCTTGCCGACCATTTTCATGACATGAATATACCGGTGACGATATTATGGGGCAACAGAACATCCAGCGATTTTTTCGATACGGTTCATTATAACAGAGAGAACTCTGAGATCCTATGCTCAACGGATGACGGTTCAAAAGGATTTACAGGCAATGTTCTTGATCTCTTAAAAAATGAGTTAGGTTCAGGCAATATCGGATCTTTAAACAATTATGATATTTTTGCCGTAGGACCTGATCCAATGATGAGATCCGTTGCTGAATTCGTTGAGCGCAATAACGCAAGATGTCAGGTATCGCTTGAGACCCCGATGGCGTGCGGAATGGGTGTTTGTCAGGGTTGCGCGGTAAAAAAAAGAGATTCGGAAGGCTACTACCTTGTTTGTAAGGACGGTCCCGTATTCTATTCTGATCAGATAGTGTTTTAAATTTATGGAAATTTTATAAAGATGGAAAACGAAAAAAGAAAAGTCATATTAAGCGGTATTAAGCCTACAGGGCAGCTTACGATAGGAAATTATATAGGGGCTATGAAGAATTTTATCAGGCTTCAGGATGACTATGAAACGCTTTACATGGTGGCCGATCTCCACGCACTGACTGTGCCTCAGGAACCAAAGGAGCTCAGATATAAAACGCTATCTGTCATCGCTCAGTATATTGCAGTCGGGCTCGATCCTGAAAGAAGTAATCTTTTTATTCAGTCTCATGTGACGGGGCACACTGAACTATCATGGATTCTAGGATGTATTACCGGACTCGGTGAGCTCGGAAGGATGACGCAGTTCAAAGACAAGTCTTCAAAACCGGGCGCAAATATCAATGCGGGTCTGTTCACTTATCCGGTACTTATGGCATCGGATATTCTGCTTTACAACGCTGATTATGTTCCTGTCGGCGAAGATCAGAAGCAGCATGTGGAGCTTACGAGGGATATAGCAATAAAATTCAACCATAAATACTCGGATACTTTTGTAGTTCCAGAGCCCATTATACCGAAATCAGGCGCAAGGATAATGGATCTTCAGAACCCGCTGGCAAAAATGGGTAAAACAGACTCGGGGGAATCGGGAAGGATAGCTCTTATCGACGAACCGGCCATAGCTGCAAAAAGGATCAGAAGTGCAGTTACAGATTCCGGAAAGGAAATAACATATTCGGAGGGCGACGAAAAAGCCGGCATAAGAAATCTTCTCACAATTTACTCCAGCCTGACAGAAACACCGGTCGCAGATATAGAAAGATCATATCTCGGTAAAGGCTACGCGGATTTCAAGAAAGATCTTGCCGATATAGTTGTCGAGAAGCTGACGCCCATAAAAAATAAGCATGATGATCTTATGAAAAATAAAGATTACCTGGAATCGGTACTGAAAAAAAACGCAGCGGACGCACAGGGAAAAGCTTATAAGATATTAAATAAGGTTTATAAAAAAGTAGGATTAGTTCAATCTGTAAGATAATTCATACTGAATGGAGGAGCTTATGAACGAAAATATTTTTAGGGAATACGATATCAGGGGCGTTGTGGAAACTGACTTTACGGCGGATTCAGTTATTAAGATAGCGCGGGCTTTTTCTACAATGATGATAAGAGAAGGGTATAAAAACTGTGCAGTTGGTTTCGATGCAAGACTGTCCGCAGATTTTCTGTTCTCGACTTTCACGAATACACTCAGGGATTGCGGCATAGATGTGATCTCGATCGGGCAGTGTACTTCTCCCATGCTCTACTTTGCTCAAATACATTACAATTCGGATTCTGCAGTAATGATCACAGGTTCACATAATCCTTCCGACATGAACGGATTTAAGATGATCACAAAAGACTATGCAATTTTCGGCGAAAGGATCCAGCATCTGAAAGATCTGATCTTAAAAAACGACCTCATTATAAGGAGACCTGAAACACCTGCCGGCACTCTAAAAACTGTTTCTATAAGAGAAGAATACCTCGGTTACATGAAAGAGAATATTACTATGGGCAGCCGCAAACTCAATATTGTTGTTGACGGAGGGAACGGAACAGGCGGAGAGATAGCGGCAGAAATATTCAGGCATTTCGGGCACAATGTAACGGAACTCTATACGAAGCCCGACGGGACTTTTCCCAACCATCATCCTGACCCCACGGTCCCGGCATACATGACAGATCTAATCGCTAAAGTTAAAGAAACAAAGGCTGATCTCGGGATAGGATATGACGGAGACGCGGACAGGATCGGAGTCGTAACAGAGCATGGAAATATGCTTTTCGGCGACCATCTGATGCTGATTTTCGCAAAAGAGATACTGTCAAGAAAACCCGGAGCAACGATCATAGGCGAAGTAAAATGTTCTCAAACGCTTTATGATTCGATAAAGAAATTCGGCGGCAACGGAATAATGTGGAAAGCGGGTCATTCTCTGATCAAGGCCAAGATGAAAGAAACGAAGGCTGAACTTGGTGGAGAGGTCAGCGGCCATATTTTCTTTAAGGACAGATTCTTCGGCCACGATGATGCTCTTTATGCGTCTCTCAGGCTTCTGGAAATATTGTCGCGAACCGATAAAAGTATTACCGGACTGCTTGCGGATGTTCCAAAGACCATCATGACTCCGGAGATAAGGCTTGACAGCGATGACGATAAAAAATTCGAGATCGTCAGGAAGGCTACCGAGTATTTCAAGTCCGAAGGATATAATGTTGTAGATGTTGACGGGGTCAGAGTTATCTTTGAAGACGGTTTCGGGCTTATCAGAGCTTCAAATACTCAGCCCGCTCTTGTACAGCGGTACGAAGCACAGTCTAAAGAAAGACTTGAAGCGATCATGAAGCTGATGCAGGATAAGCTCAAGGAAATAGAGAAGTCTGTATAAATCTTTTAAATAAAATTGAAAGGAGTCAACTATTAATAAAATGATTTTTTAGAGCCGCCAAAACCCGTTCATT
>DAIMKZ010000103.1:0-7756 GCA_036721445.1 Candidatus Delongbacteria bacterium | reverse complement strand
GATAGTATATCAGGAAGAAGTTCGATCAGTTTTTCGTAATTTTCAGCCTTAAAATAGTGTAAAAATACCTTGAACCCGAATTTTTCGAACCCCTTCGTTTCGAAAAGTTCGCCCAGAAGCCTGTGGATCAGCTTTCTGTTGCTCTCTTTTACGCCTTTGTATATCTCAGATATGACAGATACTTCGGCAACACCGAAATGATCACCCGCGTTCTGGATGATGCCCCTGTCTTCAAGCTCTCTTAAGGCTATGTTCTCGTCTCCGGAATAATTGAGTATATGCAGAAGCCAGTCGAGATCGCTGGGATAGAATTCTTCCCCGATTATCGATATTATTTTTAAAATGTCCGACGCGTTCTTTGACAGCGTGGAGGCTTTTTCGTGGAACATGTCGTTAAGGTTGTCCGGGATGTTCTTTATGTCGGGATAATTAATGATAACTTTACCGTCAGTTATGCTGACGCAATCCTTATCTGTCAGATACTGGATGAATTCTATAACCGTGTAGAGATTTCCTCCGGTCGCCCTGTGAATAAAATCCGCGGCTTTCCCTTCAACTTTCATTCGCGGGAAAAGCATTTTCAGCATTTTTGAGATCTGTACTTTGTTCAGATCCCCTATGTGAAGATATTTTACCGTATGCTCGGAGTTGCTGAAATTGTTCCTGTCGTCCGAACATAATACCAGTCTTATCCTGTCTTTCGCGTTCGAGAACATTTCCATGATCATATCCTCGCAGTTCCTGCTCACCCACTGATGATCGTCGATCAGTACGGTGAAAGGGTCCGCGTTCAGTTTCAGGGAGTCCAGAAGCGCTTTTTTCAGGCTCGTTCGGTATGTGCCGTAGTCGAAAAGTACTGTTTTTTCCTGTTCGCTCTCGCTGAAAAGCAGACTGACGAAATAGATCAGGTTCGATCTGTTCATCGGGGGCAGGATAGAATTGTCGATCCTTCTTATCACGTCTTCGATCGTATCCGGTCCTCCGTGCCTTTTTGTGAAAAGCAGGTAATAGATCAGCTCGTGTACCAGTTTGAATTCGCGGGTCGAGTGTTTTCTTTCAGTCAGATGCACAAGTCCGTGAAATTCATTTCTCTGAAGTACTTCCCGGATTATTCCCGATTTGCCGGATCCTTTTTCGCCCCATAAGTAAAGAATGCCTCCGAAAGGTCCGTTAAGAAATTCTTCGAGGGCGTCCTCTTCATCACGGTTGAAATAGATGTTCCTTATTTTCTTCACCCTGCTTATCTCGATACCGGTGGTCGTCCATATATTCCTGAGACCGCAAGCCTGTATCTCGTAATTTTCTATTATCGATACCGAGGTTTTGTCCGAAAGCAGGATGTCGGGAATGCTGTCAGTTTCGTCTACCGGCAGATTTGATCTGAAGGGATGCTTTTTGCCTGTCTCTTCGTCAGTGATGATGCCGATTTTGACGGGCACATTGGTTTTTAAGTCTTTAAGGAGCGATCTTACTCTCGTTATGATCCCTGCGCATTCAACAGCGAGCGAATATGTCGTTTTAAAATCGTCCGAAACAGTACTTTTGATAAGTATGGATCTGTTGTCAGTCTCTTCAGCATGTCCGGAGAGGTTTTCGAGTTCGGTCATAATATATGACGAGATATTCTCAAAGAGAATGTCAAGGTCTTTTCCGTAAACATCCCTCATTACTCTGTAGCTGGTTAGAAAAATGTATAGTCTGTAGCCCATTAAGCACTGTCCTTATTTTAGTCGGTTCCGTAAGTTCTTCTGTATTCTGTCATGCGGCCTATCATCTCGGGTCCTACGATCCTGTTCTCTTCAAGGTATTCAATTATTTCCTTAATATTCACGATTGGATAGAAATTTATTCCGAGACTCTGATTGAGTTCCTGTATGGCTGAAAGTTCTCCGGCACCTCTTTCCATCCTGTCCACCGATACGACCACGGACACTATTTTGGGGTTGCCGCACTCTTCCAGCAGGGCTGTAGTTTCTTTTATCGCTGTCCCGGCGGTAATTACATCGTCGATCAGAACGATCCTGTCCGATCCTTCAAGCTGTTTTCCCACGATCAGTCCCGAAGCGTCGCCGTGATCTTTTGACTCCTTTCTGTTAAAAGAATAGGATTTGTTCATACCGAATTCAGAAAACAGGGAAGAGGCGCACGATACTGCCAGAGGTATTCCTTTGTAGGCCGGTCCGAAAACGACGTTGAAGTCTTCTTTTACTCTGTCCTTTATTGTTTCTGCGTAGAATTTTCCAAGCCTGTATACAGCTTCTCCGGAATACAGCATGCCTGTATTTAAAAAATAAGGCGACATCCTGCCGGATTTAAGTTTGAATTCACCGAACTTGAGAGAATTGTGTCCGATCAGAAAATTTATGAACTCTTTTTTGTACTCTTTCATCATTATCCTTCCGTTTATTCTATTTCTATTTCCTTAAGATCTTCCGCGGCGACTACTTCTCCGCTGAATTTTTCTGTGCATTCACTTACGAATTCTGCAGGGTCGGGATGAGAAGCGCTGAAGTGATAGAGTATCAGCTTCTTTACTCTGCTTCTTTCGCAGACATTGCCTGCCATGCGGGCGGTCATGTGCGTCCTTTCCCTGGCGCGGTTCTTGTTCTGTTCCAGAAAAGTACTTTCCACTATTGCCGCGTCTGCGTCCCGGACGCAGGCGTAAAGGCCCTTGCACAGGTAAGTGTCCCCGGCGAAAGAAACGATCCTTCCTCTTTTAGGCGGAGTCGCAACATCTGCCAGAGTAACTATTCTCCCGTCCTGAGCGGTTATATCCTCGCCGGCCTTCAGACGCCCGCATACCGGGCCTTCGGAGAGCCCGTATGCAGCCAGCTTCTCTGTAATAATGTTGCCGGGTGTGTCTGAGAATTTCAGCCGGAAGCCGAAGCTGTCTATCCTGTGATCGAGCCTGCTGACAGTGACCTTGAACTCGTCAAAACTCAGTTCGTCCCCGTCATTTACTTCGGTTATTTCAGTATTGAAATCGAGCCGGGACGAAGTAATTCCCAGATTGTACTCGATAAAATCTTTTATCCCGGGAGGACCTGAGATCGTAACGTCGCCCGGTATGTTGAACATGCTCTTGGTGGACAGCATCGGCACAAGACCAGCGATATGATCGAAGTGCAGGTGCGAGATGAAAATATTCTTTATCCTGCTCAGCTTGTACCCGGCAAGAAGAAGCTGTCTCTGCGAACCTTCGGCGCAGTCGAACATTATTCCGTATGACTCTAGCGCAAGAACGAACGATGTACAGTTCCTTCTCTTTGTAGGCGCACCTCCGCTGCTTCCCAGCACGATGATCTTCAAAACCCTTCCGTCTCCCTTATCATATCCTTATCGAACATCAGATAAATATTTCCCGACTTTGAAATGTTCTTCATCACGAACGCGTTCCGGCAGTAATTTTCAAAAGCCTCCATAATATCATCGTAATTCATCTTAAAAGCAAAGATTATTTCTGAAAGAAATATCTGTCCGTCTTCAGCTTCGAGTCCCATTCGGGTCAGGATCGAATCGAATTCGTCCGTGCTTGTAACTTCGACCGGTTGATATTTATCCGGTAACTCCGCAAATATATATTTTATATTCTTTTTATCATGAACTTCTACAGTTATCGCGTTGTCCCTTATCATGGCGTTAAGAACCGACCTTGTGAGATCGCGGCCGCCTAATTTTTTCAGGTCTGAAGTAGTTATAATACCTCCAAGTTTCACTATCTTCTCCAGCAGATCGAAATACTGAGTTTCAGGATCGGTTTTTTTCTTAAAAAAGAACAGAATTCCTCCTATAATTTGGTCAGACCGGCATATCTGACCAGCAGTTTCTTTATACCGAAATCATCAAAATCCACAGTTACCGTACTTTTTGTTCCGAGAGCTTCATAATCAAGTACTATCCCTTCACCGAACTGCCTGGAAAGAACGATATCCTTTCTCTCGAATACCGGTTCGGGTATGCTTGTATGCCTAAGTATATCGAACCCGCCCGTGCGCTCGTATCTAAGCTGCCCTTCATCGAATTTTGTATAACCCGATCGGTCGGTGCAGTCTTCTGGAATATCTTCCAGAAATCTGGAGGGCAGATACATCCCGTGGTCCCCGAAATATCTGCTTCTTTTGATGTAAGTGGATATCAGCAGCTTCTTTCTCGCGCGGGTCACGGCCACGTAGAAAAGCCTTCTCTCTTCCTCGGTCTTCATCGGTTCAAGAGGGTTTAAGAAAGGGAAGAGGCCCTCGTTAAGCCCGGTGATGCAGACCTCGTCGAACTCGAGGCCTTTGGCGGAGTGTACCGTCATCAGAACGATCCTGTCATCCTCTTCGCCGTACTGGTCGATGTCTGAAAGAAGCGAAACGGAAGTTAAAAAGTCCAGCAGTGTCGTATTCTCTTCCGATCTCACGAACTCGGTCACTCCGTTCAGAAACTCGTAAAGGTTGTCTATCCTTGAACTGTCTTCTGTCGCGTCTGAATTGCGTATATAATGATCCTTCAGACCAGAGCTTACGAATATCTTCTCGGTTATCTCTCGTGCGTCGGATCCGTCTTTTTCTATGCCTTCGAATATACTGATAAATCCTTTCTTTTCCGCGTCTTTTTTCTTTGATCCGAACAGATCGTCCTTCAGCATTCTCAGAGACTCAAAATACGATATGTTATTTCTGAAAGCGTGGTTCTTTATTTTTTCAAGCGTGACTTTGCCTATTCCCCTGGGCGGAAAATTTATTATGCGCTCGAAGGAGATGTTGTCGTCAGGATTTATAAGCAGTCTCAAATAGGCAATAATGTCCTTTATCTCTTTTCTTTCGTAGAATTTAAGGCCTCCGACGACTGTGTAGGGGAGATCTCTTTTCCTTAAATTCTCTTCGATTATCCTGCTCTGCGAATTGGTCCTGTACAGCACGCAGATGTTTCTCGGCTTCGTTCCCGATTTAACAGATCTGTATATTCTATCCGTTACTTTTTCGCCTTCCTCGCTGTCCGAATATGACGAGATGAGCACTACTTTTTCGCCTTCTCCGGATTCGGTGAACAGATTCTTGCCCAGCCTTTGGGTATTTCTGGCTATAACTGAATTCGCAGTTCTTAATATATTACCGGTACTTCTGTAATTTCTCTCCAGCTGAATGACGGGACAGCTCCTGAACTTGTCTTTGAAGAAAAGAATATTGCCTATATCCGCACCCCTCCAGCTGTAGATCGACTGATCCTCATCGCCGACAACGCATACATTTCCGTATACTCCCGAAAGCATGAAAACGAGCAGGTCCTGAACGTAGTTGGTGTCCTGATACTCATCCACGCAGATATATTTGATCAGATTCTGATATTCGAAGAGAACTTCCTGCTCCTTTCTGAAGAGCCTGACGGTCATGCAGATCAGGTCGTCGAAGTCGAAGGCGTTGCAGTTCTTAAGCTCTTTCTGGTAATCTGAATATACATCGCGTATCAGGCCGTCGAACATCTCGGAGGACTCTACATTATAATCTTCGGGGTAGATAAGCTTATTTTTGAGCTTTGAGATAATAGAGCTGATCTTTTTTACCGGATAGGCCGTGCTGCTCAAACCGTTCTTTTTCGCCATGGCTTTGATGAGCTTTTCCGAATCTTCCGAGTCATATATGACGAAATTACCGTTATATCCTAAAAGTTCAGAGTGTTTTCTCAATATCCTTGCGCATATCGAGTGAAAGGTGCCGGCGATAACGCTTCTCCCGTCCTCTCCGACTGCGCTGATTATCCTTTCTCTAAGTTCACCCGCAGCTTTGTTGGTGAATGTAACAGCCATGATCTCGTGCGGAGAAGCTTTTTTTTTGCGGATAATATTGACTATACGCTCAACAAGCGTTCTTGTTTTTCCGCTCCCCGCGCCGGCGATTATAAGAAGCGCTCCGTCAGTGGTTTCCGCGGCCTCTCTCTGTCTTTCGTTCAGCTCTTCGTTCATTTAAAGTTTCTGTATCTCAGCCTGAATTTTGATTTCCCACCATGTTCCGTTCAAGACCTGTTCCGAATAGTCGCTGACGACCTTAAAATCGACAATTTTGCCTGCGTAGATCAGCTCGGGCTTCCCTTCTTTGGATACAAGATCGAACCCGAACTGCCTTAAAGCGTCGTTCTTGGCATCCTCGATGGCGACCTCCTTTGATTCCCCGTACCCGCTGGCCGTCACGGTAGAAAAGCCGGTCTTGATTTCTGAGTTGTTTTTCTGGTTCTCCACACGCTCATTCTGTTTTGAACATCCGGCGGCCAGGGCGAGTATTATAGATATGATCGCAAAAAATTTCATTTTCCGCTCCGTATTTATTTCTTTCTTCTAAGTTCTTTTCTGAGATCGTCAAGTTTCTTTTTATCTTTAAGATGCTCTTCGAGAGTATGATTAAAATAGTGTGTGCCGTCACCTTTGGCGACCATATAAAGGTACTTTTCCTTTGAAGGCTGAAGAGCGGCCTTAACGGATCTGATGGACGGATTGTTTATCGGTCCGGGGGGAAGACCTTTATACAGGTATGTATTGTAAGGATCATCGATCGATATGTCTTTGAAAAGCAGTCTTTTAGGTTTGCCCAGAATGTACTGGATGGTGGGGTCGGCCTGAAGAAGCATGTTCTTTTTGAGCCTGTTATTATAGACCGCGCTTATATCTTCCGCTTCTGAATAGTACATTACTTCACCCTGAATTATCGATGCTAATGTGATTATCTCTCTTTCTGAAAAAGAGCTGCTGTCGAGAAGGTCTTTAACCTCGCTCATTTTCGATCTTTGCGTTTTCACCATGCGGTCTATAATTACCTCAATGGTGTCAGAGGCGTTAAAATTATATGTTTCGGGGTAGAGGTAGCCTTCAAGCGAACTGCCTTCGATCCCGTAGGTTTTCAAAATTACGGGATCTTTTGTCTTTTCAACGAAAGACACTGAATCGATATTCATTTTCGATCTCAATATTCCGGCGATCTCCGAAATTCTCGATCCTTCAGGCACGGTAATGTTGGATGTGAGGGTTCCGTTCTTTGTCAAAAATTCTATAAGTTCTCTTACGCTCGTTTTACCGTTCTTCGTGTAGATGAATTCGCCGTGCCTTATCCTGCCGTCAAGACCATACCATTTTGAAGTAAGTTTAAGTTCCCGATAGGTTATATCGAAACCGCTGTTTCTTAACGTATCGGATATCTGTGCCATAGAGGAATTCTTGGGTATAACGAACGAGATCATATTATCAGAGCCTTCGAGTACGGTCTTCTCAAAAACGGCGTATTTGAACCATATAGGAACAGCTATAAACAGGATCAGCGCAAAAGCTTTAAAAAACATTATGACCTTGCTTTTTGTATCTGACATCAGTTCTCAAGTTCCCTGATCGTCTTTTCGATCTTTTCATTTCTGATATATTTTGCTGAAAGAACTTTTATGAGCTCGTAAGCTTTAAAAGAAGGTTTATTCTCCTTTGTGACAGAATAAGTGACCTTTCCGATCTTTTCCCCGTCCCTTCCGTTCTGAACATGGAACTTGTTCTCTATCTTTCTTGCTAATTTGAATTCCTCGCGGTTGTTTCCAGCTATGACCAGATCGTAACCGTCCACTTCGTCGATTAATCTTGTAAGTCCGTATTCGTTCAGTTGGGCCATCACCAGAATAAGGTCGGTTCTGTCTTTCATCTCAGAAAGGACCGATTTAAGGTTCTCGAAAGCTTTTCCAACTGTAATATCATTTTCGCCGATCACGCCTTTTCTGATGAGATACATAAAATCAGTGTTGAAATTAA
>DAIMKZ010000102.1:0-7892 GCA_036721445.1 Candidatus Delongbacteria bacterium | reverse complement strand
TACCACAGGTAGTTACACAATAACCTGCACGGTAAGTGACGGTAGTCTATCAGATGAAGGTACTGTAAATATAGTGGTAACTACAATTGATGGCATGGTATACATTCAAGGCAGTACATTTACAATGGGTGATCATTTCGCTGAAGGTGACAGTAATGAATTACCAACCCACAGCGTGACTTTAAGTGATTTTAATATGGGAGCGAATGAAGTTACACAGTCTGAATGGGTAGCTTATATGCCGACTGAGAATTGGAATTCATACGGAACGGGTGATAATTATCCGGCTTATTATGTAAGCTGGTATGAAATTATCAAATATTGCAACCTGCGTAGTATGGCTGAAGGACTAACACCCTGCTATACGATAAGCAGTTCGACTGATCCTGCAGTTTGGGGAACTGTACCGACAAGTTCAAATTCAACCTGGAATGCTGCGATCTGTAATTGGAGTGCAAACGGTTATCGTTTGCCAACTGAGGCTGAATGGGAATATGCAGCGAGGGGCGGACTTTCAGGACAGAGATTCCCGAACGGTGCTACAATATCTCATTCTACAAATGGTGATACTCAGGCGAATTATTACGGATCCACTTTATATACTTATGATGTGAGTCCAACGACCGGTTATCACCCTGATAGTAATGGTGGAGGAACAATGCCAGTCGGAAGTTTTCCGGCAAACGGCTACGGGCTTTACGATATGGCTGGCAATTTGTGGGAATTGTGCTGGGATAGTTATGGTTCATATACAAGCGACAGTGTTACTAATCCCTACGGACCTGCTACGGGTACCTACCGCGTCTTACGGGGCGGTTACTGGAACGACAATGCCTCCGTCTGCCGGGTTGCAAGTCGCACCGGCTACGCCCCGAACGGCAGCAGCATCGTCATCGGCTTTCGTCTTGCAAGAACGCCTTGATGTACACAGATACTTGCTTTCAGGTGTTGGAATATTTTAAGGATTATAGGTTGTGTTATTGTATTGATAAGTAGATGAGGTTAAATTATGAAGATTACGGTTGTGTGCCATTTTGATTTGCGTGCTGCTTTCGGGATTGATGACGGGTTTGTTGATCGGGAAATGATAGATAAAATTAAGAAAATTAAAATGTATGATCACGGTTTTATCGTTAAGAATGTATTCAGCACGATCGGTAAGACAATGTATGATAAGGATTCAAGCGAATACTGGCCATCTGAAGTTGGACTGAGACTGCCGATGGGATATGGTATCATGATTGAGTTGTCCGATGAATTTGTTTCTTATTGGAAAAGGATGGCAATTGAGTTTATTGATATTGAGAACAGCGAATGGGAAGGGTTTGATTTCTTCGGTATAGATAAAAATAATCCGGATGATATGGTTCTGCATGATAAGATCATGGAAGATGTTACAAACTGCAAAACGGTTAATGCATATTTGACCGTGTATCCTTCGGGAATAGCATATATTTCTCTGCAGGTCGATAATGTTAATAATTTAGAAAATATAATAAATGTCTTCAGGTGTTTTGAAAGAACAGGTTATAATAAAATTTCAGGGATACTTATATCGTTCTCAAAGGAATTAATAAACTGCTTCGGGAATAGAAATCAACTGCAGATTCTTACGACAAGAGGGAATCTGGATGAGATTGTTGAAAAATCTGATCTCTTCCCCGGATTTACATTGTTATTAACTTTAGACCGGTCTGTAAATATAGAAAGTGTTATAAGTGAATTTACAACATATGAGTGGCTTCCTGAGCTTGAAAAAGTTATTACGGATGAGGCGACTGTCTGGGTCGGCTGGAAATCAATCATAATATTGCCGGACGGGGATACTGAAAAAGATATTTTATACAATGAACAGGCTTCTTTAGAATTGATAAAAGCATGTATCGTTATCTACGGAACGACATCCGAGTATCAGAAATTATTCCGTAAACTTTATACGGATATTCTTAAAATGATTATTGATAAACAAGATAAAAAGAGTCAGATCGAGAAAAAGAAAAACAGCGACATATTCCCGATTTATGATGAAAAATCGCTGAATCTTATATTCAGCTTATGTATGAATATTTTTGACAGTACTAATTTCGCGCTTATTACTGAAAGCAGCAGTAATATCGCAGTCTTCAATGCTTTTGATAAACACGCAAAAATAAATGACAAGAGAAATTCGATCAGGTCAATGGCAGAGATCTTTGTAAGAAATTATAATCAGATAATTGAAGTCGCTAAAAGAGACAGGGCTGAAAGACTTAACAGATATGTTCTTATCTTCACAATATTGACACTGGTCAGCGTCGTAGCAGATTCGTTAGGTATATTAGACAGACTTAAGCTGATAATTACAGACAACATGATAATATCTATAGTTTTTTCTTCCTTCATATTTTCACTTTTCATAATTTGGCGATTGTTTTTAAAGATGAGATAGATTCCTTAACTGGATTTTTTCCTCCGTTTTTATTTTCTTGAATATATAAATAATCATAGCTATATTATAGACATAAGCGATAAGTAACTATTTAAGGTCAGGTTATGGAAAAAAGGATCGTGGAAGCTCTCAAGGATGTTTATTTCTACATGCAGTACGGCAGGCTCATGCCCGGTTTCGTGCACAATATCAACGGCAGGATAACCGCGGTGGATTCCAAGCTGCAGCTGTTCAACATGAAGGTTCAGATGAAGCTGAAGAAGCTCGAGGCGGCGAAAGAGACTATGACCGAGGCGGAATATAACTTCAAGAAAGCCGAATACGACGAAATGCTTAAAGTCTCGGAGCAGCTCAAGGAACCCATGACCGAACTAAACGGCCTGATGAAAGTGATAAACGATAAAATATTCAACGAGAACACGCCCGGCATACAGATGATAGACATCAATGGGGCTGTTAAAGCTTTCTGCGAATTCTATAAGTTCGACAAAAAATTCAAGCACGATACCGAAGTGACTACCGAACTCGACGGCAACCCGTTCATCAAAATGGAGTACAGGGATATTTTCTACATTCTCTTCGCGATATCCAGGAGCATTCTCGATTCATTCCCGGATGATGACAAAAGCGGTAAAATAATTTATAAGACCGAGAACGGGGACGAATGTGTCCGGCTGAGCATAAAAACCAACGGTAATATCTGCATGGACGATAAACTTGGAGAAGGCGTGTGCCCCAATATGTATTTTTTAAAGCAGATACTGAACAAATACGAAGGCTACGAGCATTCGGTCTCGAATACCGGCGAAGGCAGCGAATTCAAGATAAAACTCCTTAAAAAATAGGCAAGATGCGGATCTGGAAAAATAAAATATTCAGATGGTTGACATACCTGACAGGTTCGGTAATACTTTTCATCGCGGGGATATTCCTCATGCTGCAGTATTTCTTTCCTTCATCGATCCTTATCCCGCAGATAGAGAAATATCTCAAAGAGAATTATAATCTGGGTCTGAAGATCGAGAAGTTCGACCTGAGCATCTTGAACGGCATTACGATAGAAAAATTCTCATTCACCGACAACGATGTACCAGATTCGCTTTTCAGTCTCGGAGCTTTGAGGCTGGAATACGAGATCATGCCTCTTCTCGACAGGAAAGTTGTGGTCGATAAGGTAATAGTCGACAGACCGAAGATAAATGTGGTCAGGGACAGTAACGGAAAATTCAACTTCGACGGCATAATCGAGAAGTTCGCGGGAAAACCTGAGGGAGATAAACCGGTCGAAGAGAAGGAAAAAGAGGAAAAGCCTGCCGAAAAAAAGGAAAGCGCTCCGCAGTTCATAATAGAGCTGAAGAATTTCTCAGTGAACGAGATTGAAGTCTCATACGAGGACAGATCGGCAGACGCACCGATGAAAGCGAAGCTTCCTTTATACAGCCTCAAGGTCACCGGTGTAGAGTTCAGAGACGAAAATAACCTTAAAGCGGACGTCAGCTTCAGTACGGGCGAAAGGAACCTGCTTTCATTTTCCGACAAAGAGAACAGTGTCAGTTTCAGGCAGGAACTCGACGTACAGGTCGGTGTCGTGAACAAGGATGTTGAGCTTGATTTCAGCCATAGGATGAAAGATCTGGACCTGAAAAGCCCGTCCGCGAAACTGAGCAGACCCGGAGACATTTCAGTCGGCCTGAAGGCGCATTACAACATGGAATCCGACGGTCTCGATATAAAGAATTTTGTTTTTGCTTTTGCAGATCTGGTCAAGGTCGGTCTGACCGGAAAAGTGACCGGAGTGACGACGGAACAGGTCGCGGATATAACGATCCCGGAGTTATTCACGGACGTTTCTGGACTCGCGGCTTTCGCGGAAAAGAACGGACTGGCTGATCTTCAGGGCGCCGGGATAAAGGACTCGGAATGCACGATAACTGACCTGCACGTGATACACTCGGTGCCGAAGAACGAGACGAAGGTCAAGGGTGACCTGGCGTTCTCCGCAGGTCAGGCGTCCTACAGGCAGGACGATATTTCCGCGCTGGTCAGCAACATCTCGCTCGGGAGCGCTTTTGCGGTGACCTTACAGGACAACGCGCTGACATTTTCCGACATTAGCGCGGAACTCGGGCTGGAAAATGTCTCTTCAAGCGTGTCGGGCGTAAAATACTCGACGGGCAGGCAGGAGATAAAAGTTAGACCTGTCCTCAAAAGCGATTTCATGCCGGAAAGCATTTCATATACCCACAAAATTTACGATATAGCGGAAGGACGGATCGAACTCGGGCTCGACGCCTCGTTCGATATTTCGGACACCTCCCTGCCCGCACTGATAAAGAACACGGCAGCAAAGCTTTCCGTGAAGGCCGAAGGCCTGCGCCCGAACTCGCTTGAAAAAAGCGCTCCCGCCGGTCTTTCCGTGTCGCTCGACGAGAAGCTGGACTTCTCGAAAGGCGTAGCCGTGAACGATCTTGAACTAAAGACGGAGTTCGAAAGCGACACGGCATCAGTATTCTCCGCCGCGGACGGAAGGCTGATCGTCTCGCATATGAAAGCCGACCTGAACGGACTTCCTAATGAGCGGTACAGGCTGAACAAACTCACCTTCAAAATGAACGACGTCCTCTCGGCGGAGATAGAGGAACTGACCGCGGACATGAAGAAGAACACGGCAGGCGTCGGCAAACTTCTCGTCAAAGCCGATCTCGACGGACTCCTCGACATCGGGAAAGCGACCGGAAATCCTGATATTCAGCCTGTGATGCTGTACAACGGATCGCTTGAAATGAAGGCGGGAGGTAGCGGCAATATCTCCGACATGTCGGCAAACACTGAGATAAAAATGGACCTGAGCATCGACTCGCTCTTTTATGAGGACGCGTCGGTCAAAAGAGGCATAAAGATATCGGAAACAGTCAACCTTATCGGAAAGGACGTCGCTCTTAACGGCAGCGTCTCGGTCAAAGGGGCTGATTACGCGGCGATGCTTTCGGAAATGGGCATAACGGGCGACGCGGATGTTGTCAACAACTTCATGTACTCGGAGAACGGGGAGCTGAAGATACACGAGCTTGGAGTGTCGGTGCCGTCTGCGGGAGCTGAGCTTAAGGTAAAAGGTACGGCGGACGTTCTGGACAGCCTGTACGGGTTCGATGTTGAGGTGACGCACAGTCTCGCGCTGCTCGAAAAATATCCGTTCGTGAAGGACATCGACGGTATAAAAGGCAAAGTGACGGGGATAACTAAACTCACCGGAAATCTCAATTCGGTCAGGGCGGAGCACAACGAAAAGCTCGACGGGATCGGACTGAAACTCACTCTCGACAGCCTGAACAACACGGTCAGGATAGCGGGGCTGAACGCGGACATACCTTTCACGGCGGTGATCGATCTCAGGGAACTCAAGCTTCTCGAAGGCGGCAGATTCAAAAAATTCGACAGTTTCGATTTCCTGGATTATTCCGCGAAGAGGGATTTCTACAGGATGAACGGACTTCCTGTGTCGAACCTGACCATAGATACGGTGCTCGTCAACCATCAGCTGTTCAAAAACAATATCAGGAACATCGCGCTCGACATGTACTTCGACGACAACATGTTCTGCCTCAACAGGTTCTATTACGAGCTGTTCGACGGTAACGGCGCGGGTTTTGTCAGGCTCGATCTGGGCGAAGGCGGCTTAGACGATATCGTGACAAGGGCGAACCTCGACATGGGACTGACGATGACGGGGCTCAACACCTACTACCTGAACAGGAAGAAAAGTAAGCGCAGTCCTTCGACGGAGATGAACGTGATACTCAAGATGAAGTCGAAAGGGCTCGACGTGATAAACGAACCCGACCTCAACGGGGAGATCAGCATTTCGAAAATATCGGGCGACGACGCGAAATACCTGCTCGAATTCTTAAGCAGGAACACGGGAGATCAGACTGCGGGGATGGTCAAGAACATGCTCAACGCCTTCCCGGGCATCAAGGTGGAACTGTTCTCGTTCACTATCAAGAACAACTTCCTCTACACGCTCATTCAGCTAAAGAAACCGTGGTATCTCGTATATTTCCCGCTTCCGGAGAAAATATCGCTCTCCAAGCAGTCGCTCAAATTTTACATAGACAAATACGTAAAAGAAGAATAGAGGTGTAAAATGTTCAGAATAGGCACGGGATATGATGTACACAGGCTCGTTGAAGGCAGAAAATGCATCATCGGCGGGATAGAAATACCGTTCGAAAAAGGGCTTCTGGGACATTCCGACGCCGACGTTCTCCTGCACGCGATAATGGATGCCATGCTCGGAGCTTTAGCCCTGGGTGACATAGGCAGACACTTCCCCGACACCGACGGAGCGTATAAGGACATCGACAGCAAGGAACTCCTCAGAAAAGTTTACGCGCTCATCAAAGCCGAAGGCTACCTTATAGGCAACATCGACTCAATAGTCATCTGCGAACGACCAAAGCTCAAAAACCATATCGACCAAATGCGCCAGACAATCGCAGGCATACTCGACACCGAAATTAAGAACATATCCGTCAAAGCCACAACAACCGAAAAACTCGGCTTCGAAGGCAGAGAGGAAGGAATTGGTGCGCAGGCAGTTGTGATGCTGAGGAAAATATAATTTACTACAAATAAAACCGTTCAAACTGTTACTCCGGCAGATAGCCGTTAATGAATTTGTGAAGAATACTCGATATAAGTGTCTGATAAGGTAAGCCTTCTTTAATTGCGATTTTCTGCAGTCTTACCAGATCTCTTTCTGTAATACGGATATTAACTCTTTTATCTTTTCTTAGCGTAGCAGCCGCGATCTGTTTATATTTTGCTATATTATTCTTCAGGTCGGTTACCTGTTTCCATTCCCCTTTTTCGACTGAATCCAATATTTGTTTTTCTTCTTTCGTTATCTTCATTTTTTACCGCCTTTTAAGTATAGTTTCGTCATTTTCCGGCTCGGTATTATAGTTTTCAAAAATATCGCCTCATCATTTTCCACGAACGGAACGATATAGACATATTCTTCAATATTTACAATGAATATTCTCTGCCCCGAATACAGTTCTTTGTTGGGATGCTCTATTATATCCAGCAGACCGTCATGTGTGATATGAAAAACAACATCTTCAAAAGTAACATCTCTTTCTTTCCTTAAAATCTGATTCTTTTCATCATTCCAGTCGAATACACACATAAACAAAATATAACACATCGTGTGCGTTTTGTCAACACATAAATTTGTGTAAATCAATACTTCAACAAACAAATAAAAAAACCGCCTCGACGGGCGGTTTTTTTATCTTATCTCAACAGCAGTCAGAGTCTAATAATCAAAGTTATAGTACTTGCCAATCAACTCATTCATTGTTGCATTGTTTTCCTGAGTTGCCTGTTTTTGATAAAACATAGTTTCCATTGGAATAAACATCTGATCCACTTTTTTAAATCCTTCTGAAGTTGAATTTGC
>DAIMKZ010000101.1:0-7895 GCA_036721445.1 Candidatus Delongbacteria bacterium | reverse complement strand
ATACACTGAAACTCCTCCATTATCATCTTGGTTCACAAATACCGAATATCCGCGAAATGGCGGGTGTTGGTCTGAATAAGCTCGATCATGCGGTCTTTTGTTATGTCTCCTTTAAGGTGTTCGACGACCTCTTTGTAGCCGATGGTCTTTTTTAAACGCTTGAGGTCTGCGCCGTATTTCGAGACGAGGGCTTCAACTTCGCCGATCAGACCGGTTTCGACCATTTTTATCACGCGCGAGTTTATCCGTTCGAAAAGCTGTTCCCTTTCGGAATTTATTCCTATATAAACAGGCTGAAAGAACTGTTCCGGCCTGTGTTCCGAGTGAAGTTCGGATATTTTCCGGCCGGTGAAGTGAAAGACTTCAAGCGCGCGGTGTATACGCTGTTTCTGGGTCGGAGGCGTTGTTTCAGCGTATCCGGGATCGACGGCTTTCAGCTTATCGTAACATTCTGACAGGGGAGTACGCTCGAGTATCTTCCTGTATTCGAACTTTTCCGAATCGTCGATCCCGAGGTCTTCAAAGAAGCCTTGCACCGCGGAATGGATGTAGAGCCCGCTCCCGCCGCAGATAAGAGCTTTCTTCCCTTCGGAATAAAGCTTCGACAGAAGGTCTCTGACCTCGTTCCCGTACATATATGAATTATATATCTCGTCATCCGGCTCGATTATATCGATGAAATGATGCGGCGCGAGCTCCTGCTCATCAGGCGTCGGCTTCGCCGTCCCGATATTCATGTGTTTTACCATCTGGCGGGAGTCGGCGGAAATTATCTCGTAACCGAATTCCTGCGCAAGCTCAAGCGCGGCGGCGGATTTTCCTGCCGCAGTCGGTCCGCATATAACGGGAATTTTGAGTCCGGAAATATCGAATGAGGGCATATTATTCCCTCTTGAATCGTTTGTTCAGTTCTTTAATGGAGAGGTCTACTATCACCGGTCTTCCGTGCGGACAAACGTGAGGGAATTCGCACTGGAAAAGGTCGTTTATAAGATCCAGCATCTCGTCGTTCGAAAGTTTCTGACCCGCCTTGATCGCCCTTTTACAGGCATAGGACGCCGCTACAGCCTCCATCGAGTCCATTTTGTTCTTTCTGTACAGCTTGTAATTGTCTATTATATCCAGAAGCTCTTTTTTCTCGTCGCCTACATTAATTCCCATCGGAGTTTCTTCGATTATTACCGTATTCTGCCCGAAATCGCTCAGGATAAAGCCGACTGAGTTAAGGTATTCTTTTATCTCATTTACTATGAGTTTATCCTCGAACGAGAGTTCTACCCTGACCGGAAACAAAAGCGCCTGAGATTCCATCTTTGAACTGCCGAAGTTCTTCATTGCTTTCTCAAAAAGGATCCTTTCGTGGGCGACATGCTGATCTATGATGAGCGCTCCAGACTCGACCTGGATGAAAATATAGCTGTCATGCATCTGCCATATATTTTCCGAGACTATAAGCTCGTTGTTTATCCTCAAAACTCTCGATCCGATATTTTTCTCGTCCGGACGGAAGAATTTATCCTGCCTGTCAGCATTGTAGGTTGCGCTGTTCTCCTTAACCTGTTTCTGTTCGGGCTCCCTGTACTGATAATCCTGCTGAGTATCGGACTGTACATGAGATCCGAGGTCAAGGATCGACGACGACTGCTTTAAAGACCTTTCAACGGCTTCGACTATGAGCCTTTTGACTTTTGGTTCGTCTGAAAATTTTACCGTCAGTTTTGAAGGGTGGACATTCACATCGATCTCGTTCGGCGGCATCTGAATGAACAGGATGTAGAACGGATAATATCCCTTTTCGATGAGATTATGATACATATTGACTATATTGAAGCTCACCATCTTGCTTTCGACTATTCTGCCGTTAATGAAAAGGAACTGGTTGTCCTTGTATTTTCGCGCCAGTTCGGCCTTTCCCACAAATCCTGTGACCGAATAGGCTCCCAGCGAGTTGTTTGTTTCCAGCAGGTGCTCTTTGCCGATCTCAGGGAATATTTCGCAGATCCTTTCGCCCAGGTACTGAGGCTTTATATCGAAGACGGTCTTTTCGTTATTCACAAATTTGAAACCGATGTCCGGCCTTGAGAGCGCTGCTTTTTTGAAATATGAGTAGATATATTTATATTCCCTGTCGTCGAAGTTCAAAAATTTTTTTCTGGCGGGGACGTTGAAGAATAATGATCTTATTTTGATCTGTGTCGAATACTTTGACGGAGCGGGTTTTACGTCGGTTATAGTGCCGCCCTTGATCGTAAGCTTCGTCCCGGTCTCTCGGCCGGCGATCTTCGAGACCGCTTCAACCGCCGATACGGCCGCTATGCTCGGCAGCGCCTCGCCGCGGAAGCCCATCGTGCTGATCCGGCCCAGGTCGTCGAACTCGGAGATCTTGGATGTGGCATGTCTTTCGAACGCGAGAAGCAGATTGTTCTCGTCCATTCCCTTACCGTCGTCGGAGACCTCCATGTAGGTCTTCCCTCCGTCCGCGACCGAAATGAAAATGTTCTTTGCTCCGGCGTCAAGCGAGTTCTCGACGAGCTCTTTTATGACAGAGACCGGCCGCTCGACGACTTCGCCCGCCGCTATTTTGTTTATCAGGCTGTCCGGAAGTATCTTGATTATATCGCTGTTCATTTTATTCCTTTTTGTAAAAACGGAAAATAACAAAATTTCGGCGAGTTATCAATTGATAATTTCAATTAGTATGTACCTTCATCCCGCACCGGTAATTTCTCGGCATAAAACTCTGCGCAGCATTAATTCAATAATAATTTGGAGATTATTTCTGCCTGCGGGTAAAGATTGTTAAGAGTTTTACGCCTCAAAAATCCGGCGCGGTCAATAAAAAAGGCGATCTGCCGACCGCCTCTTCATTAATATTAGTTCTATTCTTTTATCTGTTGACCTGGAAAGTTCTGTCTCCTTTTTCAAGGAAATTGACTATCTGGTTCGCTGCCGCGAGTCCCGCATTGATGTTCGCTTCTGACGTCTCGGCACCCATTTTCTTGGAGGTAGCGTGGTACCTGCTGCCGAACTTCTCCAGAAGCTCAGCGTGGCATTCAGGTGCTACGTCAGTCATGTACTTTATGTCTTCACGCTCTGCCATCAGTTTTTTAAGTCCTTCCTCGCATACGACCTCTTTTCTGGCCGTATTTATCAGAGCGGCGCCTTTTTTCATTTTCGACATCAGAGGATAATTTATTGACTTTTTAGTATGCTCGTTCGCGGGAATATGCAGAGAAATGTAGTCGCAGTTACTGTAAAGTTCGTCGATCGAATCAAAGACTTTAACTCCCTCAGCATGCATTTTTGCTTTATCAACAAAAGGATCGAACGCGAATATCTCCATTCCGAAACCTTTTGCAATATTTGCCACAAGCCTGCCGACATTACCGTAGGCGTGTATACCGAGTTTTTTGCCCTTCAGCTCGCTTCCGTTTCCCTGAGTGAACTTGTTCCTTGCTGCGAAGAGCATGAACCCTATCGCCAGCTCGGCGACCGCGTTCGAGTTCTGTCCGGGCGTGTTCTGTGCGCAGATGCCCTTTTCAGTCGCGGCTTTCAGATCGATATTGTCAAATCCCGCGCCCGCCCTGACGATCGTTTTAAGGTTCTTCGCGGCGGCAATAACCTCTGCATCTGCCTTGTCGGACCTGATTATCATCGCGTCCGCGTTCTCAACAGCTTTCAGAAGGTCGGCTTTATCAGTATATTTTTCAAGTTTTATCAGTTCATAGCCCGCCGCGTCAAATATCTTCGCTATTCCGTCAACGGCAGCTTTCGCAAAAGGTTTTTCCGTGGCAAGAAGTACTGTTTTTGACATTTGAGACTCCTTTTTTTGTTATTATGAATTCTCGTTGTCGAATTTTTTTATGAAAGCGACAAGCTTTTCGACACCTTCAACTGGCATAGCGTTATAGATGCTCGCTCTCATACCGCCTGTTTTTCTGTGTCCGCTGAGGGTAACAAGGCCCTCTTTTGCAGCGTCAGCTAAAAATTTCTTGTCGAGCTCGTCTGAAGGTGTCCTGAAAGGTATGTTCATGATAGAACGGTCTTCTTTAGCCTGTACATGACATTTAAAGAGTTTTGAATTATCGACGGCGTCATAAATCATGGCAGCTTTTTTCCTGTTGATCTCTTCAATGGCTTTGACTCCTCCGATGCTCAGCAGATGCTCGAATCCGAGTTTTGCGAGGTAAATGCCGTAAGTGGGAGGTGTGTTGAACATCGAGCCTGCGTCAGCGTGAGTTTTATAGTTAAGCATTGTAGGTGTTTCAGGTTTAGCATAGCCTATCAGATCTTCCCTGATGATCACAACTGTAACACCTGCCGGACCGATATTTTTCTGGGCGCCGGCATAGATCATCGCGAATTCGTTAACATCTATTACTTTAGAAAGAATGTCGGAGGACATATCAACGACCAGAGGTTTCCCTTTTACATCGGGGTATTTTTTGAAAGAAGTGCCGAAAATTGTGTTGTTCGATGTCATGTGAACATAATCGGCATCTGCTCTGAATTCGTTCTCGTCTATCTTCGGAAGATGGTTGAAAACTTCCGGTTCAGATGTAGCGACGACTTTTACGTCGCCGAATCTCTGGGCTTCTTTTATTGCTTTTGATGACCATTCGCCGGTGTTTACATAGTCGGCTTTACCGTTCTTCATGAGGTTCAGAGGGATCATCGCGAACTGCATTGAAGCCCCGCCCTGAAGGAAGAGCACTTTATAGTTCGACGGAATGTTCATAAGGTCTCTCAAAGCTTTTTCCGCGCCGTCGATTATCGTCTGATATACCTTTGACCTGTGGCTCATCTCCATAACGGACATTCCCGAGCCTTCGTAGTTCAACATCTGTTCCGCGGCTTTCTTCAAAACCGCTTCCGGTAAGACTCCGGGACCTGCCGAAAAGTTATAAACTCTATCTGTCATTTTCCGCTCCTTCTATTAGTTTAATTTAGTCTGCGAATATAAGTACCCGCATTCAATTTATAATTTAGTGTATAGCAAGTCAAGTAATATTTTTATCGACAAAAAACATAAATTATCGCACTTGATAAATCGTGAATAATTTGTTAGTTTTCCACCGGTGCGAAAGAATTAAGGGGAGGTATAAGTGGCATTAAAGCATATTTTTAAATTATCGCTGTCGATACTGCTTATCATTTCATGCGCGGATAAAAATTTTGTAAAGGAAGAAGAAATGAAGCTCGATCAATATTCGCAAAATTATCCCGTACCTGAAAAGGATATCTCCGTCACTAGCATACACGGTTATGACCTTGCCGATGAATATGCGTGGATGAAAAGTAAAGAGCCGCTCGATGATCCCAGGATAAGCGAACATATAAGTAAAGAAAATGAATATACAAGAACGGTCCTCGGCGCGAATTCTGCTCTTGAGTCTAAGATATATAAAGAGATAATTTCAAGAATCGACGAATCAGATGTGTCGCTTCCTGTTCAGAAAGACGACTATTTCTATTACTCAAGGGATGTCAAAGGCGAGCAGTATCCTGTTTACTGCAGAAAATACAAAAGCCTGGACGCGGAAGAAGAGATCCTTCTTGATCTTAACCAGCTCGCAAAAGGGAAGCCGTATCTTGAGCTTGGTGTGTATAAGGTAAGCCCCGACCACAAATATCTAGCGTATTCTATCGATGATGAAGGTGGTGAAAGGTACAGGCTGTTCATCAAATATCTGTCGCTGGATACGCATTTTGCAGAAACTTTCGACAATGTTGAAGATCTCGAGTGGGCGGAAAAAGACAACACTTTTTTCTATACAACCGTGAACGAAAGCAACAGGTCTGACAAGGTTATCAGGCATGTTCTTGGAACAAAAGTCACTTCTGACAGGATCATGTATCAGGAGAACGATGAAGCTTTCTATGTCTGGATCGAAAAAACAAAGAGCAGAAAATATCTTCTGATCGGGACCTCGAGCAAGAACACCTCTGAATACCATTATCTGAAAAGCGACGATCCTATGGGTTTTTTCGACCTGATGGAACCAAGGGAGAAAGGTATCGAGTATTATCCTGATCACAGGGGGGATTCCTTTTATATCCTGACAAATGCGGACAAGGCTTTTAATTTCAAAGTGATGAAAGTCCTTGAAAGTTATCCGTATAAAATAAAATGGGAAACATACATTCCTCACAGAACCGAGACATATATTGACGACATCGAACTTTTTAAAGATCACATCGTAGTTTCTGAATTAAGCGCCGGAAAAAGAATGCTGAGAACTCTTGAATACCAGTCGCTGCAGGGAAAAGAAATAAAGTTCAACGATGAATGCTACAATATTTTCCTTGAATCAAATCCCATGTTCGATACTGATAAAGTTAGATATGTTTACGAATCAATGACAACTCCATACTCTATAGTTGAATACAACATGAGAACAGGTGAAAAAAAGTTCCTCAAGCAGCAGAAGGTGCTCGGAGGTTTCGATCTCACAAAATATCATTCGGAGCTTATTTACGCATCTGCCGGGGACGGAGAGAAAATTCCGGTATCCCTGGTTTACCGCAGTGATAAATTCTCTCACGACGGTAGTAATCCGATGCTTCTCGATTCATACGGCGCATACGGAGACCCCAGCGACCCGTCGTTCTCGGTTTCAAGGATCAGTCTTCTCGACAGAGGTTTTGTAGTAGGTACCGCACATGTCAGGGGAGGTCTTGAAAAAGGGAAAAAATGGCATGAAGGCGGAATGCTTTTAAACAAAAAGAATTCTTTTACAGATTTTATCTCATGCGCCGAGTACCTGATTGAGAAGAAATACTGTTCCGGAGAAAAACTTATAATAAACGGAGGGAGTGCGGGAGGAATGCTTATCGGCGCGGTCCTCAATGAAAGATCCGAATTGTTCAGAGGAGCAGTTCTCGATGTCCCCTTTCTCGATGTCATAAACACTATGCTCGATCCGGAACTGTCTGCCACTGTCTCGGAGTATGATGAGTGGGGGAATCCTAACGAAAAGGGCTATTTTGAATATATGCTGTCTTACTGTCCGTATCAGAACATCAGATCGCAGAATTATCCGGATATACTTGTACTTGCCGGCCTCAATGACACCAGGGTCAGCTACTGGGAGCCTTTAAAATGGGTAAGCAGATTAAGGGACCGTAAAACAGACAAGAATACAGTTATTATCAACATGAATACAGCGGGGCACGGAGGTTCTTCCGGCCGTTATGATTACTATAAAGAAGTAGCGATGAAATTCGCGTGGATACTTAAGGAAGCCGGTATAAACGACTGACATTTTCTGACATGTTGTCAGTCAAATCATAAGAGAAACAAAAATAATACTGAAATACAAGCCTGAAATAATTGGCACGTCTGTTGCATTTTATCTTAATCGGAAATGCAAAAACGAAAACAACAAAAAAAGGAGGGAATCATGAACCTGATAAGATGGAAAGAGCTGGACAGCCTGGATAAGCTCATGAACAACTTCTTCGGCCAGGACTACAACATAAATACGGTTAAGTGCCCGTCATGTCATGCTGATGTCTATATGAAAGAGAACAACATTATGGCTGATATCGATATGCCCGGGATCGACCCGAAGGATGTTGAGATCACTATAGAGGGGAACTACCTTAAATTAACGGGTAAAAGACACGAGGAAAATGAAGTCAAGGAGCAGGATTTCTACAGAAAAGAGATCATAAAAGGCTCATTCGAAAGGTATATTCCTCTTCCGACAGACCAGATAGACGATGAAAACATCAAGGCCGTATACAAAAAGGGCGTTCTGCAGGTAACTGTACCAAAGAAAGAAGAAGAGAAAAAAAGGATCGAGATAAAGGTCGAATCAGAATAGACAAGCTGTCCATACAAGAAAAAGACCGTCAACCGACGGTCTTTTTTATTGCATTTGATTTGTTTA
>DAIMKZ010000100.1:0-7931 GCA_036721445.1 Candidatus Delongbacteria bacterium | reverse complement strand
AAAGGAAAGGTGCTGGTCTATTATTCTGTCGGTGAAAAAAGGAATATGCTGGCAGTAACCGACATCAAAAGCGGAAAATTCACCGATATCGAGACTGAGATGTACGTCGTTGAGGCGGAGCTGTCGTCGGACGGGAATTACGCGTTCTGCCAGATCATGGAACCCGGACTGTACAGGACCGACCTGTATCTTTACGATCTGAAAAAAGGCACGAAGGAGAAGATATATTCGTCGACCGACTGGACATCGAACTTCAGGCTTTCTCCGGACGGGGAATTCATTTTCTATACGAGAGAGGGCGATATTTTCAGGAGCGGAACGAAATATTTAAGTGATTTCTATTTTGATAAAGATAAATGGAAGGATATTTTCGATAAGAACGATAAGAAGAAAAAGGACGAAAAAGAGCCTGAACCCCAGTACGAACCCGTGAACAAGGACCTCAGACTCACAGAGAGCAGACTGATAAAAAATCCGGGCAGCAACTACATCCTCTCGATAACGAAGAATAAAGACATTTACTATATAAACAGCTTCGAGGAAAAGCAGATCCTGCGCAAGACCGATTTCGAGGCCAAGAACGATGAGGTGATAACTGAATTCAAAAGCCAGAACATAAAGGATTTTGTTTTATGCGATTCGACAATGACACTCTTCTACCTTCAGGACGGGAAAATAAGATCGTTCGAGACAGCGCAGAAAAAAACGAAAGACACTCCTTTCAATGTTAAATACGATTACAGCAGGCAGGAGATATACTGGAAGGTCTTCGACGAGGCGCATTCGATACTCGCAAGATGGTTCTACGACCCGCTCATGCACGGAGTAGACTGGAAAAAGAAAGGTTCGGATTTCTCGGCTTATCTGAGCGTGAACTTAGACGGCGGCAGCTTCGGATCGATCATATGCGAGATGGTCGGCGACCTGAATTCGTCGCATACTGGATTCTATCCCGCAAAAGAACCCGATGTAGCGAGCCTTCCTGTCGCATCGGTCGGAGCGGAATTCGATCTTAAGAGCAGACTGGAAAAAGGTCTTACGGTAGGTAAAGTATTCGACAGCTCGGCATTAAAAACAGTACACGGAATAACGGCAGGGGATATTCTTCTTTCCATCGACGGGATAACGATAACACCTTTTACTGATATTTACGAACTTCTGGTCAATAAGACAGGTGAAAAGATCAAACTCGAATTCTTAAAGAACGGAAAGAGCATGACCGCGGAGATCAAAGGCCTCGAATCGGATTACCGGCTGAAATATGAGACCTGGGTCAATGAGCGTGAGATGATGACCGACAGGATTTCAGGCGGCAAAATAGGCTATGCTCACATTCAGGGAATGTCTGAGGGTCCGCTTCAGCAGTTCATCGAGGATATTTTCGCTAAGAATTTCGATAAGGAAGCCCTGATCATAGATGTCAGGTACAACGGCGGCGGCTACACTCACGATCAGCTTATCGAGATGCTGACAAAACGCCAGTACGCCTTAACTTCCGAAAGATGGACGGGGAACATGAAAATGAAAGCGCCTTCAGACATCTGGGATAAACCTTCTGTCGTGCTGATAAACAACAGGTCTTATTCCGACGCCGAAATATTCCCGTCGCTTTACCGCGAGATGGGACTCGGTAAGATCATTGGAACTCCGACGACCGGTGACGTGATCGGTACTACACACCACGTTCTGATGGACGGTTCATCGATGCGCCTTCCGAAAGTAGGCTGGTTCAGAAAGGACGGAACGAACATGGAAGGCAACGGAGTACAGCCCGACATATACATTGAACCTACTTTCACTCAGCTTCTCAACGATGACGATCCCGAGCTGAAAAAGGCAGTCGAACTTCTGACGGAAGAGATAAAATAAATGAGAATACTGTATCTTTACATATTTCGCGAACACATCTTCCCGTTCTTCATGTCGCTGGGCATGATACTGTCCCTTTTCATATTGAATATCGTAATGAAGATGATGACCACTTTCGTGGGCAAAGACCTCGACCTGCTCGTGATAATCGAGTTCTTCTATCTCAGCATGGGCTGGATACTCGCTCTGGCCGTACCGATGTCAGTTCTTGTCGCCTCGCTGATGGCATACGGAAGGCTCTCGCAGGACAACGAATGGGCGGTAATGCAGTCGAGCGGAATATCTGTCTATCAGGCAATGGCTCCGTCACTTATAGCCTCGGTACTGTTAAGCTGGGGAATGATATTCTTCCACAACAATATACTTCCCGAAATGAATCACAGAAGCAAGATAATCAAAACTTCAATAACAAGAAAGAAACCTCTGGCAGTGATCGAGCCGGGAATATTCATAACCGACATTCCGGGATATGTGATAAAAGCCGAATCTGTTGACCATGTGAACAGTGAACTTCATAAAGTGATACTGATAGAAAGCTCAAAGACCGGAAAGGAAAGGAATACTATTACCGCCGATAAGGGTAAGCTCATCTACGATCAGGCGATAAAGAGATACAGGATCACTCTGACTGACGGGGAAATAGCGAACCTTGACCCTCAGAAGCCCGAAGGATATTTCAGATCCAAATTTTCAAAAATGGAGCTGACGAAGGAAGTAGCGGGCGTGGATTTTGAGGTTCAGGACAAAAATTATTACGGCGACAGGGAAAAAAGCGCTGACAGCCTTTCCGCCAAGATCGACAGACTTAGAGCAAGAAAAGCCTCTCCGCTTCTCATAGCTCAGGTCGAGGTGGAATATCATAAAAAATACGCGCTTTCCATTGCATGCATAGTCATGGTTCTTATAGGCGCTCCTTTGGGACTGATGTCAGGCCGCGGCGGGATCGGAGCGTCAGCAACAATGAGCATACTCATCTTTATGATCTACTGGTTCTTCCTGATCTCGGGAGAAGACCTGGCCGACCGCGGGAAAGCCGATCCGGTTATCGCCATGTGGAGCGCAAATGCTGTCATAGGCCTGCTCGGGATCGTTCTGGTAAGATACGCATCGAGAGGAGTAAAGATCAGTTTTGCATGGATCGGGACATCAGCGGATTATATACTGGTCAAATTAAAGGTGAAAGCTAAATGATAAAGATACTTGACCTGTATATGATAAAGAAATTCACCGTAACGCTGATAGTTTCGCTGGCTACAATGATCCTTATATATATAATTATCGACCTTTTTGATCATCTGAACAAATTTCTTGACGCCGACATGCCTCTCATAGGCTATATCCTCTATTATACTCTTAAAATACCCGAGATCATTTCGCAGATACTGCCTGTTGTGGGGTTCATGTCGCTTCTTTTTACGCTGGGAAGCCTGACCAAATACAACGAGATAGTGGCGATGCTGTCTTCAGGAATAAGCCTGTTCAGGATATCTATGCCGTTCGTGATAATGGGGATACTTCTTTCCGCCGGACATTTTTACTTTACGGAATCAGTAGTACCCTACGCCTCAAGAAAGCACTATGATGCTAAGGATTATTATCTCACAAAATCTTCGAAAATCCACAGAAGGTACAACGAATTCGTATATCAGGAAGGCAACAGCATAGTTTACATCAGCACTTTCGACGGCAACAGGAATACAGCCGGGGGAGTCTCGATACAGGCCATCAACGAAGGCAGGATCGATTTCAGGCTCGATGCCGATGAAATGCAGTATGTGAACGGAAAATGGAAGCTGAAAAAACTGATAAAGCGAACTTTTGAAGCGGATTCGACCATTTTTGAAAGGATGGATTCCCTTTCGATATTTCTGGATTTTGAGCCTGAAGATATTACCAAAACAGAACTCAAACCCATAGAAATGGGATTTTTCGAGCTCTCGGAATATATCGAGAAGAAGGAAAGGCTCGGAGCTGATATGACAAAATGGAAGGTCGAAAAATATTCAAAGATATCCTATAGTCTTATCAACCTCGTACTTATACTGATAGCTATACCGCTGGGTACCGGCAGGGCGAGGAGCGCGGCTTCCGTTAATTTCGGGATATCGGTCGGAATAGCTTTTATATATTATCTACTGATAATAATGTTCAAGAACTGGGGGGCGGTAGGGCAGATCAATGTGCTTGTTTCCGCCTGGGCTCCCAACATCATTTTCGGAATAACAGGCATTTATATGATCAAAAGGGCAAAATAATGTATCATATTAAAGTGAATATTCCCGAGAGGTTCATTGAAGAAAAGAAATATGTTTTCGATATTATATCGTCCTTTACTGGGATAGGATTTGCGGTTGGAGGACGGCATGAAGATTATGAGCTGATCCTGCCTAACGGCAAGAACATAGTGATAAGGGACAGTTTCTTCGGCGAGCTTGGAGATAAAAACACATATCTTGATCCTGAGCTTATACCGTATTCGGTAAAATTCCTTTCCTGCTTACATGCCGATGACCTCCCTGTGATCTTCGGGAACGATTCATTCTACGAGAACGGGAACGGCGTCATCATAGGTGCTGATATAGTCGCAGGGATCTTCTTCATGCTTTCTAGGTGGGAGGAAGCGGTTTTGACCGTAAAAGATGACCACGGAAGATTTCCGGGATCAGATTCTTATGCGGTCAGGCATAAACTCATCAGAAGGCCCGTCGTCGATGAATATGTTGATTTTCTGGTTAGTGTGATCCGGAGTCTCGATCCGGGCGTAGAAATAAAAGACCGCGAAAGCAGGGTTATAATTACTTCAGACATCGACTCGTTCGAGAAATTCCCGAGCGGCAAAACTCTGAAGATGTTCGCCGGGCATCTTTTAAAAAGATACGACCCGCTCCTTTTCGCGGCGGATCTGTACAGATATACCGTGAAGCTTTTCGGCGCAAAAGATCCTTACGATACTTTTGAAAGGATATATTCCGTTGCGGAAAAGTTCGGAACGAAACCTGTTTTCTTCATTCTCGCCGCGCCTGAGGGACCGTACAATGACGGCTGGTTCGCGCGATGCGCGCAAGATGCCGGCGTGTTCCATTCTCTCGCGGAAAAGGGCGCAGGTGTCGGACTTCACTACGGGTATTTTTCTCTTCTCAGCGAAAATAATATAAAAAGCGAGAAATTCGAACTTGAGAAAAAGTACGGGATCTCCGCTGAAAAGGGTAGAGCGCATTTTCTGCAGTTCGATGTAAGAAGCTCCTACGGAATACTGGAGCTTTCGGGAATAAAAGAGGACTTTTCCATGGGATATTCCCGCCACGCCGGCTTCCGATGCGGTACAGGCAGGTCATTTTCGCCCTGGGATATTGACCGCAAATGCGCATATGACATAAAAGAAACGCCTCTCGTCGTGATGGATACAACCCTGTACGCGCACAACAGGATGAGAAAAGATCAGATCAGAACTGAATTTGAATATTTTTTAAGAACGGCGGAAAAATACGGTACGGATATTACATTGCTTATACACAATTCCAGCCCCGCTTTCGTATTTGAGGCTCTGGAAGAGACATTAAAAAATAAAATAAGGTAAAATCGAGCATGACATCAGCGAACAGAAAAGAAAATTTTATTGGCAGGGTCAGCGAACTTTTCAATCTTCATCCCGTTCTGAGCGGGTTTGTACTCAGCCTTATCTCTGCGGTATTTCTTGCGTCACTTATCATCAACAGGGGTATAATCGTATCGAACATGAGGGTCGTGGCCTTTATTTCGTTCGTCGTTCCCGGTGCGATCATCTTCATTTTCACCGGACTTTATATCGGCATACTGCTTAACAGAAAAAAGTCAAAAGAGGCTATGAAGGAAGAATTCGAGATAGGCCTCAAACTTGGGAGCATCGCATTTTACCACACATGGATGAAGGATAAAAATCTCGGTAAGGATTTTCCCGCCGTGAAAGGACCCTGCTGCCCGGTCTGCGGAGAGGATTTCTGGGAGGCTGACAGGATCGAGAAAGGCGACAGGCTTGTGTTTGAATGCGGTAAATGCAGAAACACTAATTCAGTCAGGCTAAGAGATTTTGAAAGCGTCAAAGAAGAAGTTGACAGAACTCTTCAGAGGGCTTACGAGCGTATGACAAAATTCAAAGATAAGATATCGGGATAAGACAGGAGGGCTAAAATGTCTAAAATGACAACTACCTACATCGGCGGCCTCAAGACCGAATGCACGCATCATCTTTCAGGAACGAAAATAATGACGGACGCTCCGCCTGATAACAACGGAAAAGGCGAGTTCTTTTCACCGACCGACCTGTTCACCGTATCCATCCCGGCCTGCATCCTCACGATAATGGGAATGGTCGCTCAGACGCAGGGGTTCGATATTGACGGAACCGTAGCGGAAACAGAGAAGATCATGGCCGCTAATCCCAGAAGAGTAGCAGAAGTGAAGATAACGATAACGTTCCCGCATAACGATTACACCGACAGACAGAAAAGAGCGCTCCAGCATGTAGTCGACACATGTCCGGTCTCTGCCAGCCTGGGAGAAAATGTCAGCAGGATCGTAGAGCTGAAGTATAAAGGAGAGTAAAACATCGAATGCTCAAAAATTCATGATTTTATGCCTAATGCTACACTTTTTTGGAGATAAATTTATGTTGTATTAACACTTTTTTGGAGATAAAATGACGAACATGACAGCAAAAGCTATTGAATCTTATGGAATATGAAAAGTAAATTGATAGAAGATAATAAAAATATTCTAAACTTTGAAGGGTAGTAGTTATGCAGGCAGTTATTGAGCAGTCTGAAGAAATAGAAACTTTACTGAACGAAATCGACTTTAATATGATCTGGCCCGGGTTTAAGAAATTCAAATACGCTTTGTATGATGACAGAAATTATTATATGAACGGCAAGATAGGTAATAGAGATGAAAGGTTCATGGGAAATTCCACTATGAATTTCAATGGTGAGAATATAGCCATTTGGGACATGAGTTCGATAAATGAATACAAAAGCAGCAAGAAAATCGTTTCAGGTATTGTTCATGAGATGTTTCACTGTTTTCAGGCAGAATACGGAGAAAAAAGACATGCAAACGAAATACTCGGCATAGATTACCCTATTGAACCGGTCAATATCAATCTACGGTCAGTAGAAAGAGAGTTTCTGTATAGATCGGCTATAGAACAAAATAGTACAGAAAAACTTGATTTGCTTAAGGAATTTTTCAATGTTAGAGCACAAAGAGAAAAAGTTATAGGTACATTCCTTGGTTATGAAAAAGCGATCGAGACATTCGAAGGTGCAGCTGTGTTCGTTGAGTTCCAAGCTTTAAAGCAGCTATGTACGGACAATGATATCTTAGCCGAATTCCTGACCGGATTTACCGATGTTTCTATTGCTAATCTGGCGATCAGAAGAAGCTCATATTTTCAGGGAATGATCCTGTGTATGATAACCGATGAATTACTACCTGACTGGAAAATTGAATTTCAGAACTCTGGTCTGTATCTGAGTGATTTTATTAAAAATAAACTCAAAATTGAACCTGAATCTACAATAGAAGCACGCATAATCTCTGAGGAAGTCATATCCTGTATAGATGAATGGGAAGATAATGTTGATAAAGAATTTAAAGATTTTGACAGATTTGATAATATTCAAAAGCTGGAAGGTATTTTCGTTACAGGATTCGATCCGATGAATATCATTAAAAGAGGGAATGAATATATGCATAAACATTTTTTGAGAATAAATCAGGATGGACAGGATAAGATCATAAACGGGCCTGTGAAAATGGTCTGCGGTGAAAATATGTTCGATGTCAAGCGGATAGAGTATGAAAAGGAGTAACTCATGGCATTCTTTGTTGAATATGAACCTGAAAATAAAAAAGATCACGCAGATTTTTATAATAAGTACGATCTGTATCTAAGACAGGCGGTTTTCGAGGATCATATCGAAGCTGCAAAGATCACGACTGTCAGGGAAGGTGAGAAAGCCGACCATGAAAAGAACCTTGAACATTTTAAAAAACATTTCGGGAAAAAATCAAGAGAGAACCAA
>DAIMKZ010000099.1:0-7952 GCA_036721445.1 Candidatus Delongbacteria bacterium | reverse complement strand
GCAATAAATTCCTTGCAATGGTTTTCATGATAATGGGAAGCGGACAGACAATCAGGTACAGAAGAGCTGACGGAACGACATATGACGACCACTCAGGTCATCTGGGAGCGTTTGCCGCAGGAATAGCTATATTGCTGACTTCAATAATAGTAATCGTAATAATGTTGCCTTATGTAGCTGCTTTTATGGTCGTTAGAAATATTGTACTGCCTTATCTATCATGATATAAAAAAAATAAGAACTTAAGGATTTAATTATGAAAAGAACAATTTTACTGATCATCTTTTCAATGACATTTTTTCTGTACTCAGCGGAAGTTAAAACTGTAACATCTGTAGGTTTCGGGGAAACTGCAGAAAAGTCACTAGACAATGCTTTGAGAGAAGGACTTGCAAAAGTAGCCGGTATGTATATGTCCTCTTCAACTTTTGTGGAGAATTATCAGACGATAAACGATCAGATAACTTCTTTTTCAAACGGCTACATTGAAAAATACGATGTTGTTACAACAAAAAAGGATGACGGAGGTTTAATAGAAACTTATGTAAAAATGGATGTAAAAACCGGAATTCTTATCAAAAAACTGAAAGAACTGAACATAGCAACGATCTCATTCACTGTCGATGAAGAATTTGTTAAAAAAGACCTGAAAATGCAGAATATCAAAAAAGTTAATCAGGAAAAGCTTGCGGAAGAGTATTATAAGCAGATAGTAGAACCAGTTAAATTAAATAAATCTCACTTCATTAAAATTAACAATTTTAAAGCTTTCGAGATCACTGATATTCCGAAAACGCATTACGGCGGTACTGTCAAAATAAAAAACATTAATTCCGGTGAAGAAGAAGATTTTGAGCATCATATTTATCTGCATGCTGATAATAAATACGACTTTATGGATGAGTATTATGTCTTGAAGGTAAATTATGAATACGGCATAACTGAAGATTATTACAACAACTGCATGAGCTTTATGGATGCTGCGTTCGAGAAGCTTGAAGGCAGTGTGAACGTACAAGATCTGGAGGAGAATGATAAAATAATCGTGTCTAATGTAACCAGTCTAATGAAAACGGGTATACCTGATAATGTGTATCAGCTTGACGGGAGGACTTTGAATAAGCTTAAAAAGTATTTTAAAAAGAATAGAGACAGCAGATCTTATAAACTGAATTACAAATTCACAGCTTATGACAAGAACGGACTGCCTCTGACAGATTTCAATTTCATTGGAAGCAGGGATATCAGCGATAAAAATAATATTATGGCATTTTACGGAGCTTCAGAACCAAGGAACATTCCTATGCCGTATTATAAAAAGAGAATGCTTTTAAATGATGAAAGGTTTGATTTTCAGGAAAAAGAAATCCTTTGCAGAGGAGTTTTAGTGACCACATCAAGAAAAGATCTTGGGAATTCAACTTTCAACGACGATGGTATTTTTTATGTCCTCAATGAAGATTACGGTATCAACTTCAATGTTTATATGGTCGTCCCGAAAACAATGATAACTAAAATTGCTGAGATAAAAGGGGAATTGATTACGGAATAGATATGTTTTGTAAATTAAACCGGGGGAAACTGTAATGAAGAAATTACGGTTCATATCGATTTTAATACTGTTGCTGATGTTTCATATCGTTTGCAATTCTCAGGAAATAGAGAGCAATGTATATAATCAGATAAAAGTAACAGTTAAGAAAAATACGGCTGTTTATGCTAAACCTAATACTTTTGGTGAAAAGAAAGGTAATGTTTCGAAAGGTGATGTCTTTGAATTGTATGACATCAATAAGAATATGTATAAGATCAGGACAGCCGACGGAAAGTATGCCTGGATAGGTGCTGCGGCAGTAGACATTCCACTGGTTGAGAACGATGTAAGGGTCACCGGTAAGCTCTTTGTTGAACCTTCGAGAAAAGCTGAAAGCGTAATAGAGCTGCGTTCTAATGTTTCCGCTATGCTTCTGGAATCGGATGGACAGTGGTACAAAGTCAGATTGTCAGACGGAAGGGAAGGCTGGACGAAGAAAGTAAGGACAGTGCCCCAGTCTGTTGCATACTCTCAAAGAGGTGCACGTTTGACAGATACACCCGGAAAATCCTCAGCAAACAGTGTATGGATGGATGCAGGAAAGCAGTACGTTACTTTGAAAAGAGACGGTGATTATTATTTAATCAGCGACGGTACACATACAGGCTGGATGAAAAATCCTCACCTGCCTCCAGCTCTAGTAACTAAGGATAAGATCAAGCTGTGTCTTAATGATGATATAAGGAAGCAGAACGGTCCGGAGCTTGAGCAGGGAGTGAAAGTCGAACCTTTGGATTATTTTCATAAAATATACATGGTAAGGATGCAGGACGGTACAGTAGCTTTTCAGCACAGGGACGGTTTTGCCGCATTTGAACCTGAAATATTGCCTGTAGCAAAAGAGGTAAGCCTTTATTCCGAAAGAGATGATGATTCGGAAGTGATTGGGAAAGTGCCTGCTATGAGTAATATGCCTATAATTAAAAAGGATGATGATTGGGCACAAGTTGATAACGGAAACGGACAGTCAGGCTGGATTTATCTTGAAGATGCCGAGATGGCGGATGACGGCTGGATGTATGTTGCTGTTGACGGAGTGCTCCTGGATGATCCTGATTGGGAGGCGGAAGCGGTTGACAGTGTAAAAGCGGGACAGAGATTTGAGAAAGGAATGATCTGCGGCCAGTTCTATGAAGCTGAAATGGAAGACGGAAGAGAAGGATGGCTTCAAACACATGTTGTAAAGCCGACCCCGTTTGAGAAAGCAGTGATGCTCAGAAATAATAAGATGTCTTCCGGTACTGCCAATCAGGAGGGAAAACATTCCAATGTCGGTGAGGCTAAGAAATGGGACGAAGTGACTCAGATCGAAAAGATAGAAGATTTTGTGAAGATCCGTACTAAAGATGGAAAGGTAGGATGGGTCAGGCAGAGAGATGTTCGTCCTGAAGGTCAGGTGGAACCCGGTGCGATCGCATTTATTTATCATATCATGTGGAAATTCTACGAACATAACCATACAACAAGTATTTTCGGCGAAATTCTTTATATGTTACTGTTTCTTTTGTTTTTCAGTGTTCCCTATATCGTTTCTTATTATGCTGCAAAAAGGATCGCTTATATTAAAGTTCTACCTAATTTTATAGTAAAGGTGGTTGGATCTGTAGTAATTCTTTTTCTTGCAGTAATACTTGTAGGGAATCTTCACTGGCCGAATGCGTATCCGCCTTTCAGATTCTACCCAAATCTTACTACAGCAACTCATCTGATCTTCGGTCTTGCCGCTGTGATGAATTTCCTGCATCTGATATACAGGCACAGATGTAAGTACTGTCATACAATGTACACCGTAGAGATCACAGATGTTCAGCATACAGGTACAACTCATCACACGCAAACAACTACTTACAAGGATGGAAGCAGATCTGTGAACAAAAGTACAACGAAAAAGTATCTTGTCACATATCACTGTGTAAAATGCGATAAATCCTGGCAGAATGAGGAATTTTACTCAGGGTCAGGACATACATAGAATGTAAAATAAAAAAGGCAGGAATTAAAACTGCCTTTTTTATCTAACCTTATTTCTCCAGATATTCCCGTATCATCTCAGAAGTCACATTTTCAACCGGAGCTTTTCTGTTTTCTTCCGTGCTGGCAATTACATAGTAGAACATTTTATTACCTATGTAAGGTATTGTCCATGAAGTTCCGTCGAATGTACCGAAAACGGTCAGATCACTGAAATCTGAAAAAGGTTTATATGATGCAAATATCTTATAAGAGGAAGCCTCTTCAACAGGTGTCCACGAAATAGTCAATTCAGCTTCGTTTCCCGAAATTGTAATGTCCTGAGGTATTCCCAGAGGATATAATGTCTGCCATGCAAGATAAGGATAGCCTCCATTTAAATCAGGATCGATATTCCAGACAGGTGTTGCGAAATCCCAGTTGGCATAAGTGGAGAGATCTTGCATTTCTGATGTGAATTTCATTGTTCCGCCCGCACTGACAGTTTGTCGTGAAGATTCAAGATCCCAAAAGCAGTTAGAGATATTTACTGGTCCTGCCTGATATCCCAATAATCCTCCAACATCTAGATCCCCTGTTACATATCCTGCAGAATAGCAATTTATTATAGATATATCTTCCGAGCTGCTTGAGGCAATACCAATTAATCCACCTGAAACATTTTTACCGTACACTGAAGATAGAGAGTAGCTGTCTGTTATACTTCCGAATTCTGAGTATTCTCCTACCAATCCTCCTGATAAAGAACCCATCGATGTTACAGTTCCAGTGCTGAAACATTGATCGATAAAACCGCTGTTTTGTCCGGCCAGACCTCCGGTTCTTGTATATCCTTCAACAATGCATGAAGCTGAAGACATTTGTATATTACCATTATTACACCCGACCAGACCTCCTGCTTGATCACCTGATGCTGTCACAGTTCCTGATGTATTACATCCCCATACAATTGTAGAATATAATATACCTGCCAGTATTCCTGTATTATCCCCTCCGCTAACTTGTGCATCTACAATATTAATATTACTTAAGGTTACGCTATTTGCGACTCCGAATAATCCGCACGGTGTGGTTGAATTGTTTATATATAGTCCGGTAATTGTATGTCTATCACCATCGAGATCACCAAAGAAATTCAGCGAATCAGTACCTAGAGGTATGAATCCAGCCCCGTCATTCCAGCCGGTTGTTGCGGATGCATCTATATCGGTCGATAAAATGAAACTATAAGTTTTATAGAATCTCATCATATCCAGATCTGTCAGATCAGAAACAATATACGGATGCGACGAATCACCCCAGCCTGAATATGCGAAAAGCTCTTCCCGTTCAAGGAATGGATATCCGTTATTGATCTCAGGAGTTATCATCCACATATTCTCCCAGTCCCAGTTATTGAATGAATACATACAATGCATCTGTGCTGTAGTTTTACCGATACCACCCGCGGATGAAGTTTCACCGCTTGTATCTATATCCCAAAAGCAGTCTGTAAAGCTGTTGCCGGATCCTTCAAAACCTATCAGACCTCCTCCCGAAACCGGACAGTCAACTGATCCTGTTGAGTAACAATGTGTTACAACAGAGTTCAATGTATATCCTATAAATCCTCCTGAATTTGAACCGGCAGAAACAGATCCTGAGCTGTAGCTGTATATAATTTCAGAATTGTCACAATAACCTATTAGTCCGCCTGAATTGAGATCAGAGATCACATTAGCTGACGAAATACATTGAGTTATATTACTATTCTCAATTAATCCGGCTAGTCCTCCGGTATTATTTGTACCTGTTACAGTTCCATAAGTGCTGCAGCTTTCTATTGTAGTAGAATCATGGCATCTTCCGACCAGACCTCCTGTATATTTCCCTGTTCCGGTCACAGAAACATCTGTGATGCAACTTGATATATTTGAATTTTCAGATCTGCCGATAAGACCGCCGCATGCAAAATCTCCGTTTATGTTCCCTGAGACACTGCATCCGGTTACACTTGTGGAATCAGAGTATGCGAGCAGTACTGCGTTCTTATCGTTTCCTGAAACAGATGCTCCAGTCATTATGATATCCTTGAATTCTGCACCAAGTGAATAACCGAACAGAGCATTATAATCTTCAGTAGGTCTGTTTATAGTTAGATTTGAGACAGTGTGACCATTGCCGTCGTAAGTACCTGTAAAAAATTCAGTACCGTTACCGATAGGTTCCCAGCCTTTATCTTCATTCCATGGAGATATACCCAGATCAATATCCGCAGTCTGTATGAAATTATAATTTTTCCAGTCTCTGACAATATCCAGTTCAAAGGCTTCATCTACAAGGAAAGGGTCATCAGTTGTTCCGCTTCCTTCGGTAATAACAGGTATAAAGAAAGGCTGGAACGGATAACCGTTATTCTTATCAGAGAACATAAACCATATTGGATCGGCATCAAACCAGTTATTGTATGATGATCTGAGCATCATATCTGCCGTAGTTCTGCCTATTCCTCCAGCAGATGTCATCATTCCGCTGGTATCGGTATCCCAGTAAGAATTAATTATTGTCAAATTATTGTTTTCTGCAATGAATCCACCTCCCGCCACTGTGGGATTATTCACCATTCCTGTACTATAACAGGCTTCGATCATCGAATCGAAACCCTGACCTAAAAATCCTCCCGGCATATAATTAGAAGTTACACTGCCGGTAGACCATGAAAAATTTATCTCAGAATTCAAATCTATCTTACCAACAAAACCTCCGCAGGCAGAACCTGTACCGGTAATATCAGCACTGCTTACGGATTCGTAAAAATGTTCATCAACACCCCAGCCTGATATACCTCCTAAAGTATCACCACCGTCCACATTTCCTGATACTCGACACTGAATTACAGATCCACTCTTGCAGTATGCAGTTATTCCTCCAGCTTTGGATATGGCAGTAATACTGATATCAACACTGCAGTTTGAAATAGTATCTGTATCTGAATAAGCAGATATTCCTGCAACATAATTTTCACCGTATATTGTTCCTGATATATGACAATTACTGATGGCTGTACCTTCAGAATATCCTGCAAGAATACCTGATGAATAATTTCCGGTCACATCAGCATTAGAAATATTTATGTTTTTCAGAACAGCATTGTAAGTATGAGCAAAAAGTCCTGTCCCGAATGAGGAAGGATGATCATAACATAAACTGTCAATAGTATATCCGTCTCCGTCAAAAGTACCTGTGAATGGAGTTGTTTCAGTTCCGAATCCTGTAAGACCGGCACCACTGTTTAAAAGCATTGTTCCTGAGGCATCAATATCTGCCGTCTGCAAATAATGACTGTCCCATCTTAAAGAATCAGCATCGATCCATTCCAGATTTTCAAGAGAGGAAATAAGGTAGGGATCCGCTTCAGAACCTGATCCGTCAGGCTGAACAGGTGTTGCATTTAATATCAGTAATGTAATTAACGTGATCAAAATTGTAACTTTTCTCATTATACATTCCTTAAAACTATTTATTCATTATTTTTTCGAAAGTAATAATTTAAAGCTGACTTATCAAGATTTTTATTTAGAAGTTTTTTACATCGTTCATCATTTACTTAAAATACTCTTTGCAAAATCAGAAGACTTAAGATATATTAATGTCAAAAGAGCCTGTTATAGGGAAGATGTAAAACAGTTTATACCACTGAACAGGTTTACCTTTTGATTATAAAAATACAGGAGCAATTATGACCAATCAAAATTCAGAAAGGAACTGGAGAGAGGAAATTGAAGGTATCTATAATTCCTTTTCGGTAAAAGTAGAAGGAGCGGATTTTCCCGGAGGTAAAAAAGAAACGGAAGCGGCTCAGGAAAAACTGGACGGGATGAAAAGAGAGTTCAAAGGTGACTCAGAATTCGAAGAACAGGCGTCAATTTTGCAGAAAGAGCTGGATTACAGTACAAAAAGACATTTTTACGGGCCGAAATTTCTTCTGATTGGCGTATTGATAGGGATATTTGTTGTGTTTTATATGTCTAGCAAAGCTGATAAAAAGGCGGACAATATGCTGATAGACGATGCTGAAAGTATCCAACTGGATAAGATCAGGAATCTTGAGAATAGAGTAGGATCAAATGAAGATCAGATAGAAATTTCACAGAACTATCTTTCTGATTTGAATAAAGAGATAGAAGGCTATAAAGAAGGCGAGATGACGAATCAGATAAAAGAGAGGATTGGTGAAAGAGAGAAAATAATAGCTAAAACTGAGAAAGATATTGCAATGATGAAAGCTGATATTGAAAAGTACAAAGAGGAAATCGATGAATTAAAATCAATGACAGCGGAAGAATACAGGGATTTTAAACAGGAGCAGGAAAAAGAAGTAGCAGGGATGGCATCGGATTATGGCTGG
>DAIMKZ010000098.1:6894-8007 GCA_036721445.1 Candidatus Delongbacteria bacterium | reverse complement strand
TCCGCAGCAATAGCAGAGGTAATGGAAATGGCCCTGTGGACAGGATTTTACGGAAGGATATACGAAGAAAAGAGAGGATGGACAGCAAAAAATAAAGCCGGCGATAAGGTGCTGGGATCGAACATCAGTTTAACTGACGATCCTGAAAATCCCGATACTTTCAGATTCAGTTTCGACATGAGCGGAAAAAAAAGAAAGAAGTTCGTGCTGTGCAAGGACGGTAAACTCAAGAATGTAATGTACGAACCTCAGACCGCTGCGATGTATAAGAAGAAACCCACCGGCCACAACATAGGCGGCACAAGCATCGTCGTCGGTACAGGAGAAGGCGACAAGTCTCTGCTTAAAGCAGTAAAAGAAATGGGAACCGTTCTATACATACCTGCACTTCATTACATCAACCTGCCCAATGCGAGCAAGGGTATTTTCACAGGCAGCTCAAGGTTCAATGCGGTTCTGATAAAGAACGGGAAGATCGTCAGCTCCATTTTCTCTTCCAGGATCACCGATAATTTCCAGTCGGTCTTCGGTAATGTAAAAGTAATTTCGTCCGAATCAGTATCTTTTAACGAATCTAACACTTACGGCAGAAGAAGCCCGGTGGCTATGTCGGTGCCTTCATATATGATATGCGAAAAAGTCAAAATAACCGACTGTGCTGATTCATTCTAAAATGAAGAAGGGCGGTTAACCGCCCTTCTTTTATTTAACTACCAGATTGACCATCTTCCCTGTCTTGGAATTGATCAGGATCGTCTTGATCAGCTGCTTGCCGTCCGTGAACTGTTTAGTTTTTTCGTCATCGAAAACGAGTTCTTTTACCTTCTCATCGTCAATGTCGGCATCTGCTGTGATGTTCGATCTTACCTTCCCGTTTATCTGAACTGTTATGACCTGGGTTTTCTTTACAAGTGCTGTTTCATCGTAAGCAGGCCAGTCAACATTGAAGATCGAAGGTTCATGCCCCATTATCTCCCACATCTCTTCAGTTATATGAGGAATGAACGGATGAAGCATTATAACGAATTTCTCGATCACTTCGTTATAGAAATCCGGATTGAACCTTTTTTCATCCTTCACATAGTCCGTGATGTCGTTGAAAAGTTCCATCAT
>DAIMKZ010000098.1:3402-6794 GCA_036721445.1 Candidatus Delongbacteria bacterium | reverse complement strand
ACATCGGTGCCGTACTGGTCAACGAACTCGTCGGGAGATACGACATTGCCCTTGCTCTTCGACATTTTTCCGCCGTCACGGGTGATCATGCCCTGATGAACGACCTTGTAGAACGGTTCGTCGAATGTCAGGTAGCCGAGATCGTAAAGCGCTTTCGTCACGAATCTCGAGTAGATCATGTGCCCGTTAACATGCTCCGTTCCGCCTATGTAGGTATCAACAGGCATCCATTTCGCGAGCTCTTCTTTATCGAACGGTCTGTCATCAAGGTTCGTATTCACATATCTGAGGTAATACCAGCTCGAACAAACGAAAGTGTCCATCGTTTCCGCATCGCGCTTTGCCGGTCCTCCGCATTCTGGACAGGTCGTGTTTATATAGGAATCGACCAGCGAAAGAGGCGCATGTCCTTTCGGTTTGATATCAATATTTTTATCTAACGGCAGAAGAACCGGAAGATCTTTCTCGGGTACGGGAACCGCTCCGCAATTATCACAGTAGATTATCGGGATCGGTACGCCCCAGTACCTCTGCCTTGAGACTGACCAGTCTCGCAGCTTGTAAGTAACATGACTTTTACCTGTACCGCCCTTTTCAAGCTTCTCTGTCACTTTCCTGATCCCTTCCGCCGATGGTGTTCCGCTGAATTCACCGGAATCAACCATAATGCCTTCTTCTGTATATGCCTCAGTCATAGTTTCCGCATCTAAGCTTTTTCCTTCAGGCTGAATTACCACTTTGACGGGTATGTTGAATTTTTTAGCGAACTCAAAATCCCTCGTGTCGTGCGCGGGAACGGCCATCACTGCTCCTGTACCGTAGGAAATGAGCACATAATCCGATATCCATATTGGTATCTGAGCTCCATTGACAGGATTAACAGCATACGCCCCTGTCCAGACACCCGTTTTTTCCTTAACTGTAGACTGTCTGTCAATATCTGAAAGTGATTTTATGGATTCAATATAATCCTTAACAGCTTTCCTCTGACCTTCCGAAACGATCTCTGAAACCAGCGGAGATTCAGGTGCGAGTGTGCAGTATGTTGCTCCGTAAAGCGTGTCCGGCCTTGTAGTAAATACATCGAACGACTTATCTGTATTGGCGACTTTGAAAGTGATAACAGCACCCTCCGATCTACCGATCCAGTTCGTCTGCATCAGTCTGGTCTTATCCGGATAAGCTGTCTTCTCGAGGTCATTTAAATACCTTTCAGCGAAAGCCGTTGTTTTAAAATACCAGCTTCTGATAGATTTTCTTTCTATCTGGGTTCCGCACCTTTCGTGAGTGCCGTCGGCGAATACTTCCGAATTAGCTACGACTGTCGAACAGGACGGACAGTAATTGATAAGCCCGTCGGACTGGTATGCAAGCCCGTTCTTATATAATGTAATGAAAAGCCACTGCGTCCACTTATAGTACTTCGGATCGCTCGTTTCAAGGTAATGGTCCCAGTCGTACATTCCGCCCAGAGACTTATACTGTTCGGTAAATTTTGTAATATTCCTTCTTGTAGCCTCATCGGGATGTATGTTGTTCTTTAATGAATAATTCTCAGTCGGCAGACCGAAAGAATCATAACCGACGGGTGAAAGAACATTATAGCCTTTCATCTTCATAAATCTGGAATGCGTGTCGAAAGGGCCGTAATTGAACCAGTGCCCCAGATGAAGTTTATCTCCTGACGGGTAAGGGAACATGCAAAGATTGTAATACTTGGGTTTTGATGAAGACATATCGGTCGAATAGACCTTGTTTTCATCCCAGTATTTTCTCCATTTTTTTTCGATCTCTCTGAACGGATATGACATTTTTTCTCTCCGGTGTTACTTGTATTTTTAACAGACGCTAAAAATAACAATATTTTCTTTTATAGTAAAGTCATTTTGACAAAAAAAAAGTCCGGACAATGCCGGACTTTTTCGAAATAAGTTCAAGTATTACTTGATCAGCATCATTTTCTTTGTCTGATTTACTTCACCTGCTTTTAGGGTGTAGTAATAAACGCCGCTTACGAGGTTCGAAGCGTCAAATGATACTTTATGAGAACCGCTTACCATGTTATTGTTAACAAGGTCGGCTACCTTTCTTCCCATTACATCGTAAACAACCAGAGAAACTTTTGAATCTTTTGCAAGATTGAAGTTTATTGTTGTTGTCGGGTTGAACGGGTTAGGATAGTTCTGTTTCAGTTCGGTAACTGCAGGAACATTGTTCTCTTCAATTCCTACTTTTTCACCCATAACTGCCCTGAAGTGCCAGTTGTCAAGAGCCTGGAGAGTCCAGTCCCAGTTCGTTCCGTTGTATGCACCAGTGTAAGATCTCTGATAAGCAGTTGTTCCTGTCTCATCAGTAGATTCCATAGTAGAATAAACGATCCCGTAAGGAGCGGATATACCGATCCAGAAATCACCGTTCGGTCTGAGAGCGTACGGCCTGAGGTCGATTCTTGTCATGGCGCTTGTATTTACAGCTGAAGCCTCTGCGGTCACATCGAAAGGAGCTATCATTTCGTCGCCCGGAACACCTGCGTTGTCTTCCCATACATGGAATACCATGTCTGCTGAGATGTGCCCCGAACCGTCAGCATAGTTCCTGATAAGAGCTGTAGTCAGATCAGCGAACCACCACTCGCCGCCGATAGAGATCTTTTCAGCCCATGCGGCATTGTCTTCTGCTGTCATATAGTAGCTTACAATACCGGCGTCATAGATGTAGTGATCACCTGCAAAGTATTTATAAACTCCTTTTTCCGTCTCATTTCCCCTTGGAGAAGCGTCAACAGCCGTAAATCTGTAATTAACCTGTGATCCCGGAGCCTGCTGAGGAATTGTGAAGCTCCACATGTTGCCTGCGCCTGTGTCTGTACCGAGAACTGATTCTTCAGCCGCGCCGTCAACTGAATAGTTAACTATAAGACCTGCAACGCCTGATATATCTTTAACCCAGATCTCGTCTGTATAATCAGCAAGAGCGCCTTCATAGAACAACGGAGCGTAAGGATCTGCGACGATCGTAGGTCCTGCGTAATCAGCGTTGTATGTGTTCAGAACGATATCGTCAATGTACATTCCGTTAGTGTTATAGCCTTCGTCAGATATGAAATAGAATCTGAAACTTACCTGGCTTTCACCTACAAATGCGTCCATCGATAATCTTTCCTGGTGCCAGTCAACACCTTCTCCGTCCCATGTTGCGAGTCTGATCCATGTCATTCCGTTGTCGCCGGTACCTTCAAAATGCATGTAGTCGAATCCGGGTTCAATGTCATATTTGCACCAGAAAGATATATCAGCTCCGTAATATAATGTCCAGTCCATCGGATTTGCCCACATTGCAAATGAAGTGTGTCCGTCGGGATAGTTCGCATTCGGGCTTTCAGTCAGAGCGTG
>DAIMKZ010000098.1:0-3302 GCA_036721445.1 Candidatus Delongbacteria bacterium | reverse complement strand
GGTGTAAGTTCGAATTTGTACCATGAGCTCTGGTTGGTTGTGAAATAACCTGAACATGAAGTTATAGCTGATTCGTCTTCGAAAACAACTTCAAGGTTCATTGGATTGTTAAGGAATGCGACTGTATTCTTAACTGCTTTTATTACCGGAGCGTCCGTGTCTGTAACGAATTCTATATCGAAATCGGCTGTTGTAGGTGATGCAAGGCCGCCGACATCGACCATGTCAAAATTGATCGTTCCTGTTACTGCCGCTGCTTCAGCCGGTATTGTAGCAGTCCAGACTTCTTCACCTGATTTCGCCGCAGCGAAAGGAAGGTCAACTACAGCACCACCGTCAATTGAATAATGACCGGTAACCGATGCAACGCCGGAAAGGTCAAAAACTGTAGCGTTAAGGATAAGTTCGTTGTTAACATAAGCTCCGATAACGGGCAGAAGCGCTTCGTTACCTACGAGGCTTACTATCTCAGGTCCGGAGTAGTCATACTGAACGAGAACGTCGTCAACGAACCACTGGTCCACATAGTTACCCTGATAGTAGAAACCTATCTGAATGTCCAGTCCCGCATAAGCAGCAAGACTTGCAAATATTTTTTCCCAAGGGCTGTAGTCAGGCTCTTCTTCCGGCGGGAAACCCTCATAGAGAACATCATACGTAGCGCCGCCGTCGGTTGAAACGACCATTCTGTGAAGTTCATAGTATGAAGTCCAGTACTCGCTCTGCCAGAAAGAAACCGTACAGAAGTTTACAGCCGGGATAGATATCACCGGTGACCATATCCAGTCGGCGTTGTCAGTTTCAGTATCCCAGTGGCAGAGAACTGCTTTTCCTGTGTGTATCATAGCGCCTTCTGCAGCAGTCGCTTTCACAAATCCTGAACCTACAGTATCAAGAGTCCATCCTGTAGGAGGGAAATCGCCTTCGAAACCTTCGCTCAAAAGAGGCAGATCTCTTGACCATGTTACCTGATATTCGTCAGACCATGCCGAGTTAGTCTCGCTGTCTTCCATGAAGAATCTTACATTAGCTGTAATTCCGTCAGCCTGTCCGGGTATAGTTCCTACAAATGTGTAGGTTCCCTTTGCCTGATCCAGATTGAAGTCAACCCAGCCTCCGCCGATGTCGTACTGACCGAGCATCGGAGTAACAACAGGGCTCAAATTATCCTGAACTGTAAGTGTCAGAGTTGCATCGTAGCCTTCAAAATTTTCCAGACCTGTGATATTCCTCAGAAGAGGAGGGAAAATATCCGGGCCGTCGTCTAATGTGTAAGGAGAAAGACCGAAGTCTATCGCCCACTCATACAATGCTCCGTCGCTGTCTGCGAATTCTTCCCATGCTCCCGGACCGCCGAGATAGCTGTGTGTCTCAGAAACAATATCTGATGAAACCAGAGTCGGATTTCCGGCGCTCATCGGAACCATTGATATCCAGAAATCGTTCTTGAGAACAAGAGCTGGATCCAGATACTGGTCGTTATAGTAATCATCGGCCGCTGTGCTTAACGGAGATTCCCAGAGTAATGTGGAACCGTCAGTGTCGTAAACCCTGTACATGTAGTCAAATCCCGGAGCGTACAGATAAGAATCGATCGCGTGAAGTTTTACAGGATATTCCAGTCCGAAATCATCCGCATTAACTTTTACCGCTTTTTCAACAGCCCCGCCCCATACATAAGCGTATCCGGGATAGTAGGCATACCAGCTTGTGTCCTTTTCTGCGATCTCAGGCCTGACGTTAGAGATCTTCTCTTTCGTGCTGTACCAGTCCATCGCAAAGATGCCCGTAGCAAAAACCACAAGCATCATGGTGATTAGTTTTTTCATCAATTTTCCTCCGTAATTGGTTAATGTTTAGCTGAATTTATTTACTTCGTCTCTCGCTTCCTTAAGCATTGCTCAGATAATTTATCACACAAATTCGTTTAAGTCAATCAAAAAAAAATATTTTTTGCTGATTTTTCCCCTTTCCTTTAATTCTGGAAGACACCGTTTGGATCAAGCTCCAGTATCAGATTTTTATATAACCTGTTCTCCGGAATCCTGTTAACTTGATCCGAAACATCCTTAATCTCAACAGTTCCGTAAACTGCTTCTTCAGAAGGAAAAAGCCTTAGAGTCAATGTAGTGATCACTCCGAACTTACCTTTACTCCCGGCCATGAACTTAATCAGATCGTAACCAGCAACATTCTTGAGCGTCCTGGATCCGTACCTGATCAGAGTACCGTCGGCAGTTATAAATTCTATGCCTGTAAAATAGTTTACGACGGAGCTGTCATGCTTAAGTGATGAAAATATTCCTCCGAAAGTTCTTTTATCGTCCATACTGCCGGTGTTTAACGGAAAAGTAATGCCTTCTGATGCCAGCTTGCCAAATTCAGTCTTCCATATGCAGCCGGACTGAAACTCCGCGAACATATTAGTTTTATCAACATATACTGCAGAATTCAGCCTTTGCGTGGAGAGGAAGACGGAATTTTCCGAGTGCCTGAAAGATTCGTCAAAAGTTGATCCGCTGCCGATCACGACTATCTTTATCCCGAACCTGTTGGCTGTTTTTATTATCCTTGCCATTGTATCTGTGTCGTCCGGAAAAATAACAAATGAATCTCCGGCCGCCTGATAATTCTTATGCTCCAGAAGAGAAATAAGTTTGTTCCTGTTATTGGATGAAAGCATCTACTGTATTTTTCCGAGGTAAGTTCTAATTTCCGAGACTATCTTTTTTATTCTGTCGCATTTACCTGCGTTTAATATTAATTTGGGGCGCTTAGATTCATTGACGGATCTTATAAAATCATCCGGATTCATGTCGGGTTTCCAGTCCGAAAGGATCGCCTGAGCTTTCCTGATACTGCTTTTTTCGTCTTTGAGCAATGTTCTTATCCGGAATAGCGTCTGTATGTCGTTAAGATCGGATTTTCTTTTTGAAGTTCCCGTCCTCTTTGAAGGTTTGAGTGCAGAAAAATACTTTTCCCAGTACCTTATCGTTGAAGGATTGAGCCCGAGAATTGATGAAACTTCTCCTATCGTGTAGTAAAGTCTTTCCTTAACCAAATCCAATTCCGTTCTCCAAATGTTGCTCTATTGCCGATTTGCCTCATCCAAATATATTCACTTTACAGAGCTTTGTCAATATTTTTACAGAGATTTTTCAGCATTTCGGCGGAGTTCTGTATGTTCCCTGTTCCGGCAGCATTTTTTGTATTTTCAGACAAGATCGCCCTCAACGGCCTGAAGTCGTTTATAAAACACAGGAGATCGGAAAGAGATCTTTCGTCGGGTTCGCAAACTCTGC
>DAIMKZ010000097.1:0-8133 GCA_036721445.1 Candidatus Delongbacteria bacterium | reverse complement strand
TGCCTGTCGTCAAGTATCATCGTACCGCCCCATGTTGTCTCAAGACCCCAAAAACTTGTATTCCAATCGTAATCAAATCCTAAAGTATCATCATTGTAATCAAGATCTTCAGAGTTGCCGTTTGAATACAGTTTTAAACCTAATCCTACTATCAGATTATCACTTATCCCGACCGCAAAGTCTGAATTAATTCTGTTAGTTGATTCCCATGAACCCATATTGAAATAACCATCGGGGTCATAGTTGTACGACATTGGGAAATACCCCATCCCAATGTGATCTAAAACATCATCGATGGTGATCATTGTGTTCTGTTCTGCGGAGATCTGCCATGCCATAGGCATAGGAAGGCTCAGAAAATTGTTCAGGTTGAATCTGACAAGTCCCCATGCGTTCGATCTGTCGGTACCCAGCCAGGCGCCTTCCTGTCCTGTAAGGATCCTCTGCGGGAAGTCGGCGTAGTTGGATGTTTCTATGAGCGAATAAACTCCGCCCATTGCGTTGACTCTCAGGTTGGGAACTTCGGTTGTCAAACCGCCCTGGAACTGTGCGTTGGCGAGCGAGAACATCGCCAGAATTCCCAGAATTGCAAATATCTTTTTCATTTCCACTCCTTTTTTAAATTGACGTTTTAGGCATAAAATTAATATGTCAATCGTAAATTAATAAAATCTAAAGTCAAAGTCAAGCTTTTATTCACACATTATTCACAGAATTCAGTTACTGATTGCCTGAAAGCCTGTCGCTCCAGAGTTCCACAGCCTTATTAATGATGTAGGCGGCTATCTGCGGTCCGATCTCTTCGAGCGTGATCGTTTTGGCTGTATTCTCGCTTATATGTGCTTTCTTCGCACTGACGGTATGAGTCGAGATTATCTCATCGTCCTTTGTACTGATAAGCTCTAGCGTCATTGATGTCTGAAGGGATTTCATCGTTTTTATATTATACACACTTTCTAACGACATAAAATTATAGTCCGATTTTCCTTTAAGCAGATATTCATATTTAACTTCACCGCTGTCTGCGTAGCTTTTTAGTTTCATCCCTTTATCAAGCAGGTATTTCTTTATGCTCGACTCAGCAAAATCATCTCTTTTATTTTCATTATCGAATACAGCGACCGCAAAGGAAGGCAGGTTCATTTCCGTAAGAAGCATCTTTATCGCCATTTCATCCTGAACGAGCTGATCCACCACATCCGTGACCGAAGCTGATATTTCTATTCTGACGATCCCTTCAGAAGGAGCGCTTTTACCTGAAACTTCGTATGTTTTTATAAAACCGTTCGACTTGGAAATGATATTGTCGCTTATCGTCATATAATTTTCCATGACAGCCTTGGATGACAGGAATACCCCGACCGAATTCTCAAGAGCGTTCTTTTTCGCGGCCGTCAGAGCAGATTCTTCAGTATCTCCTTCCCCGATACCTTTTACGCTTGAGTATTCTGCCGAAAAACACAAGGTCGCTGTAAATAATATTAATGCAGAAATGAAGGATTTCATCAGTAACTCCGAAATTGTTAATGTTAAATTATAAATTATTTTCCGCTTTGTCAATAAATAAAAGTATTTGACATACGGCCTGAGTTTATTTAAACTTACTGATAAGTAAATACGGAGATCTTATGAAAGTTTGTGCCTTGTCAGTTATATTGTTGTGTGTTACGGTTTATGCTCAGTCAGATGTATCAGGTGCTCAGACACCCGCCAAGCTGAACTGGGGTATAAAAGGCGGAATAAATTTCGCTAAACTCGCTGGAGACCACTTTGAAGAATCCGAAACTGATTTCAATCCCGGGATCGTTATAGGCCTTTTCAGTGAAAGATCAGTTAACGAAACATTTTCAGTCCAGTGGGAGCTTCTCTATACGATGAAAGGCGTTTCCCAGAATTACAGCGAATCATTTTCCGACGAATTCTCTGAATACGAATACAGCACTGAGGTTGATCTCAACTTCAACTACATTGAAGTGCCTGTATCTTTCAGATTTAAATTCCCGACAGGATCAGGATTCACACCATCATTTTATGTGGGTGGAGCTGCCGCCGTCAATGTTAAAGCTGAAGCTGATTTTAAAATTAAATATTACGAATATTACAACGACGGAATATATTTTTACGAATATACTCAAAATGATTCCGGAAGAGATGACCTCAATGATGTAAGCCAGCTCGAACTCGGACTTATATTCGGTATCGGGATCAATGTCCCGCTTCAGAACGGTATCCTTCTTTTTGATGGCAGATACAATCACGGCCTGACATCGCTTGTAAATGAAGGTGATTCAAATGTTTATAACCGCGTTTGGAGTCTATCTGTAGGATACGGTCTGTAAAATTACATAAACTTATATCCGACCCTTATGCCGAAATGATTTGCCGAATCTCCTTCAGTCTGAACTGAATTTATAAATGCGGAAAAATCGAATTTTTCGTGCATGTATCCGCCGCCGAAAGCAAAAGTCAGCTCAGTTTCGTCATCATCGCCGCCGTCCCAGTTAACCGTAAAATTTGTAAATCCCATTTCGAACAGGCCGTAGAATTTATTGGGGAACTTGTACCTGCCGCCGAACATGAAAGGGATCTCTGAAAAACTCCAGTCGTCATCCTCTCCGGAAATATAGATATACCCGACCCTGCCCGTAATATCTATCTCGGGTTTTACGGGATAGTATATCTTTGCTGTTACACCGAAACCTGCACCTGCAGCGTCCGCAAAATCGCCCATTGGTAAGGCAAGTTCAATTCCTCCGTCCCATGTTATTTGTTTACTTTCCTGAGCAAAACTCACAGCAGCAATTACCATAACCGCAAATAAAATGATCCTCTTCATGAAATGTCTCCTTTAAAGATTTAATATTGAAGTGTATTTTAACAAATTTTTAATTAAAAGTCAATCTTAAACAGCCATAAAATAAAAAAACCCCGGATAAACCGGGGTTTGTTGCTAAGTCGTAAGCGTTTTACTTCAGGAAGTTCATTGTGTAAACTGCGCCAAGTCCGAAAGTATAGTTCGGATTGTCATCTTCTGTAGTAAGATCCATTGCGACACCGACAAGACCAAACACGTCAAGTTCCGGCATAACATAGTAGTTGAACTGAGCATCTACGTCCAGATAGTTATAAGAATCTTCCGCACCAGCTGGTGCATCGTCAAGCATCCACATGCCGAAATTAAGTCCGGCTTCAAGATTCATCTGCTCGTTGAAATCTTTAGCGAACATTAAACCTATGTTCATCCATGAATCTTTGGCTGCTGCGTCTTCGTTCAGCTGCATTTTGTAGTTTACGTAAGGCTTGATCATCATGTTGCCTTCCATCTGGTGTGCATAACATCCTTCAACACCAAAGAAACTCTCAAGATCATCAATAGTATCACCATCGTAAGAAGCCATAACACCCATGTCATAGAAAGCGTAGAAAGCCATACCTTTTTCGAATTTGTCCCAAGGTGTAAGCATGTGCATCTCGATCTCTCTGTTGTCGAATCCGCCGCTGATTATCGCATCCATTCCTGAAGCTGCTATAGCGTCGGCATCTTCATCCTGATCAGTTGCACTTACATAAACGTAAGGCAGTTCTACTTTTGCAAAAAGGTTGTTCGCAAAAAATGCTTTTGCCTTTGGAGTTACATAGAAAGAAAGGTCAGATCCGAAGCAATCGCCGTTTACAGGAGCATCCCCGTCAACAGTATTTTTATACATGTCGTAAGCTACACCTGCGTGAAGGTACAGTTTGAACATGTCGTTAGGTTTTGCTTCGAACTGGTAATCCGCGCCGGGAATTACAAAAGCCATTGTTGCAGAAGTAACATCATCACCACCAGCATCTACTGTTTCCATCTCATATCCGAAACCCGCTCCGAGCATCAGTTTATTTTTTGTGATGTCCATCTGTGAAAACGCCATTGCTGCGATTGCTACCATCGCGATTGTCATAATTTTTTTCATTTTCTCTCCCTTTTTAATTAGTGTTTGTTTTTTATCAAGGCCGTGTTTTTATTGTTATTTCATTAATTGGAAATCCTGTTCACAAATTGTTCACATTTTTTCCTTAAGGGTATTTTAACACATTAAAAATGTTTTGTCAATAGGTAATTTAATTTTTTTTATGCGTATTTGTGCCTGAAGCGCAAAATTAATTAGTGTATGAGCTAATTATTATCTCGGATATTTTATATGTCCGGCGATCTTTGCGATCAGTAATCTGGGTATTATCGTCGAGATGAATCTTAATACGTTCGCCTGCATTCCGTAAACTGATATGTTCTTTCTCTTCTTCATGTCCCTGACAGCTTTTTCCACTATCTTAACGGGATCTTCGATCTTTAAGTGATTTACTTTCTTCTCTCTGGTCTTAAAGAACTCCGTCTGAGCGGGACCGGGACAGACCGCAGTGACTGAAATATCCCTTTCCTTCAGTTCTTCGTCCAGGGCGTAGGAGAAATTAAGCATAAAACATTTAGTCGCTGCGTAAACAGTAAAGTACGGAAGCGGAGCGAAAGCAGCAGACGATGCCACATTGACTATCATTGAGCTTTCAGCCATATATTTCAATAATTTCTTTGTAAGTATTACCGGAGCTTTGACGTTCACGTCTATCATATCGCTGTAATATTTTTCCTCTCCCTCGCTGAATTCTTCGCTCCGACCAAAACCCGCATTATTTATAAGTACTTTTATGAAAGGGTTCTCTTTTTCAGCCATATTCGAGATCATATCCAGCCCTTCCTTTGTTGAAAGGTCAGCCTCAATAGGAACGCCTTTTACCCTTTCGAGTTCTGAGGCCAGTTCTTTAAGATTTTCGCCTCTTCTGGCTACAAGCCATATTTCTTCCAGATCAAGGTTCTTTTCAAGCTCATGCGCGAAAAGCCTACCAAAGCCTGACGATGCTCCGGTTATTACCGCTACTCTCTTTCTGTCGATCTTCATACTTTCCGTTTCTTTTAATTCATATACTGCTTGGTTATATCCTCTTTTGTCTCAGGGACGAAGCATCTGAAATCGTAGAGGCTCAAAGCGTTATTTATGTTGAAATTTATCCTGATCCAGTTCTTTATGAGCATTTCATGAAGCAGCCTTTTTTCCGTTCTGTTCAGAAAATTATAAAGCTCCTCGTTCATCGAGATATCCACCACCGTGCTTTTTGTGTTGAACTTGTAGTTCTTGAGCCACCTGTCGAGCTGAACGGCAATACTTTCCTTTGACTTTACGATACCTTTTCCCGCGCAGGTGGGACAGTCCTCGTATATAGTCTGGGTGATGGACGGTTTGAGCCTCTGCCTCGTCATTTCGACAAGCCCGAACCTGCTTATTTTCTCGATGCTGATCTTTGCCTTATCGGCCTTCAGGAAGTTCTGGAATTCGTTCAGCAGTCTGTCCCTGTGTGCCTGATCGGCCATGTCAACGAAATCGATCACTATAAGGCCGCCCAGGTCCCTGAGCCTCAGCTGACGGGCAATCTCTTTCGCGGCTGTCAGGTTCAGGTTAAGAATATTCTCCTCCTGGGATTTGTTCCGTATGAACCTCCTGCTGTTCACATCTACAGCGACAAGAGCTTCGGTGTGGTCGATCACTATAGAGCCGCCCGTTTTAAGGTAAACTTCCCTTGAAAGACTTATGTAATAATCTTTGTTGATATGATAATATTTATCGAAAACAGGCTCGCCGCCGTCATGAAGTATAATATTCTTCTCAAGTTCGGGCGCATTGTTCTTAACATACTCTCTGATCTCGTCATAAAGCTCCTTTGAGTCGATCACCATCCTCGATACATCTTCCGTAAATACATCCCTGACGATACTCGCCGCGAGGTCGTAATCCTTGTACAAGAGCTTAGGTTTATCGGTCTTTTTATAATCCTTTACGATCTTTTTCCAGATGTTGAAAGTAGAAATGATGTCGTTGGTGAAAGACGAAGATTCCTTGTTCTCCGCAGCTGTTCTTACAATTACGCCGAAATCTTCAGGAATAAGGTTCTTGACAAGCTTGTTGAGCCTTCTTCTCTCAGAATGATTAGTTATTTTCTTAGATATCTTGACCCCGTGATCGTTGGGTATCAGAACTATGTATCTTCCGGGTATCGTAATGTCGGATGTGACCCTGGGACCTTTTGAACCGATCGGTTCTTTAATAGCCTGAACCATCACCTTATTGCCTTTTTCCAGCCTTCTGTCTTCTTTTTCCTTTTCAGCCGGAAGGATATCCTCATCCATTGATCTGAATATATACTTTCCCGACAGAACTTTTTTAGGCATCAGGTCCCTTCTGAACTCGTCAAGATGTGAAAAGCCGTTCTGCTCCTCGCCCATGTTTATGAAGACCGAATTCATTCCGGGCACGACATTATCGATATAACCGGCGTAAATGTTACCTATCTTCCTTTCGCTGTCCGGCCTCTCGATGAACATCTCGACCAGCCTTTCCTCTTCTACTATGGCGACCCTTGTTTCATTTGTAGACACGTTGATGAATATCTCTTTTAGACCGTCTCTCATTAAAATTTCCATTTATTTAAAATATATTCCGCATCGTATTTTCTGTTCGAAGGAAGATCCTGAACGGTCACCTTTACTCCTCTGCTCACTAATTCCTCAAGTGCGTCAATGTCTTCTTTCAAGAGGAAAATATAGTGAATCATCTCTTTTCTGCCTTCAGAATCATGTATGCCTCCAATGTTGAGACCCGTAAATCCGAATCCCGAATCCAGAAGTCTGAGAGCATCCTGTATTGAACTTAACACAAGAATATAAGATTCTATTTCCGCATTGCCAAGATAATTTTTCACTTCAGAGACTGGTATCACTGCCCCTTTCACACCGTCAGGCACTCCGAGGAGGTAAAGTTCTGAAGTCCCTGGATCGGACGCAATTTCGTCGTTGGCGATTATCATGTACTCTGGATTTATTCGCGTTCCCCATCCGACGGACACCTGACCGTGAATAAGCCTGTCATCTACTCTGATCAGGTTCATGCCTATATCTTCTCCGAAATGTATTTTACGAGTTTGTCAATGCCGGTATAGACATCATAAAGAGACACATTGCCGTTCATGTAAGCGGCCGCGGTTACAACGTTGTTAATCTCGTCCACGCAGATCTCGTCAGAAGCCAGAGGTACCGGTACCGCGCCAATTGACTCAAGGTCTGCGGCGGCCTTTTCGGCAAATCCCGGAGTGACCTTTAATCCCGCGACATCGTCCTTTAACGCCATCGCCACCATTATCGGGGAAATGCAGATCGCGCCTATATATTTGTTCATCTCGTAAAACGACTGTATAACCTCTCTGACGGGATCGATCACTTTGCCGTTAATGCCGTCTTCCGCATATGTGAAAAGGTTCTTGGCAATGCCGTAACCGCCCGGAATGATCAGAGCGTCGAAATCGTTCGGGTCGAGCAGAGAAATATCCCTGATCTTACCCCTCGCTATCCTCGCCGCCTCTACGAGAAGGTTCCTTTTTCCGTTCGCAGGTTCTTTTTTCAGATGATCCACTAGATCCTTCTGATCGGCGTCAACTGAAAAACAGTCGTAATCTATATTATATTTCGAAAGAGCAATAAGCGTCGAGACCGATTCCTGTATCTCGGATCCGTCCGCATGACCGCATCCCGCAAGAATAACCGCTGCTGTTTTCATCAGTTCCCCCTTTTTTATTCGTCGAACAATTCAAATTCCATCGAACTCTTTACCAGAAGTATCGGCGGAAGCTCAGTGTAGCCTGCAAGACCCTTTTCGATAAAATTCTTATCGAATTTGAACTCCTTCTTATCGTCATTCATTACGAACTGACCCGGCAGACCTATGATTACCATTCCCGCATCAGCCGAGACTGTTTTTATCGTATCGGTGAAAGGCTCTTTGGAGAACGGAAGTATAAGCACTTCACCGAACAGACGCGCTTTCTTTAAAAGCTCTTCCATTTCAAGCCTTGCCTCATTTTCATTCTCTTCAGGCCCGATCTTCCTGATTATCCTCAGTTTGACTTCTTTTCCGGTCCTCATCTTAAGCGATGCGTCTATAATATAAGCTATCAGCACCATAAGATTACCGTTCTTCTCGCCTCTCCACCATATGTCGATCGAGTCAATGTCATCTTCATAAAACCTTCCCCTGCTGTGGAGAAGAAGAA
>DAIMKZ010000096.1:0-8178 GCA_036721445.1 Candidatus Delongbacteria bacterium | reverse complement strand
CGATTTGACACGCCTCCGGTCGTATATTGCGTAAAAGTAATGTAAGAGAGGCAGTTATGTCGGAATATGAAATGGAAAAGTTTGAGGAGAGTATTCGGGAAAAGATATATTCGATACGGGGATTTCAGGTGATGCTGGACAGGGACTTGGCGGAGTTGTATGGAGTTGAGACTAAACAATTAAAAAGGAGTGTAAATAGAAACATTTTAAGATTTCCTGAAGAATTTATGTTTGTACTGACTGAAGATGAATTCGACGCGATTTATAACTTGAGGTGCCAAAATGGCACCTCAAGTTGGGGAGGAACCAGATATTCACCTTATGCCTTTACTGAACAGGGAGTAGCTATGCTCTCAGCCGTTCTAAAGAGTGATAGTGCAATTCAAATGAGCATTAAAATAATAAAAGCTTTCGTATCGATGCGTAAATTAATCCAGTCAAATGCCCAAGTGTTTCAGAGATTGGACAATATGGAGTTGAAACAATCTGAAACGACATTGAAATTGATACAAACGGATAAGAGAGTGGATAAGATATTTTCATTAATGGAAAGCGGAGAGATCAATCCGAAGCAGGGGATTTTATTTGATAAGCAGGTATTCGATGCGTATAAATATGTTTCGGATATTGTGAAGAGTGCGGAGAAGTCAGTTCTGATAATAGATAATTATGTCGATGATTCGGTTCTGACAATATTGTCCAAGCGTAAGAAAGGAGTTAAGGCTTCGATTTATACGAAAAAGATCTCGGCTCAGCTTAAGCTCGATGTGAAAAAGTTCAATGAGCAGTATGAGCCTGTTGAAGTCGTAGAGTTCGATAATTCTCATGACAGGTTCATCGTGATAGATGAGAAGGTAATTTATCATTTCGGGGCGTCGCTGAAAGATCTTGGTAAAAAGTGGTTCGGGTTCTCAAAGATGGATATTAAAGCTGTTGAGATGCTTTCGAGGCTTAATAAATAATATTATGAATAAGTATTATATCAGAAAATTTCTGAGCATGAAGTTCGAGTTCTCGATCCTGTCGTAAAGGGATTCGTATAGTTTTTTCAGGATCGCGTAGCCTGTCTCTTTGTCGCTTTCCATCAGTTTATTCAATTTGGAACCGCTGATCCTGATCAGCTCAGATTCGCTGGCGGTTACGGCCGTCGCGCTCCTTCTTCTTTTGACCACGCACGCCATTTCGCCAAAGAAATCACCCTGATTAACGGTATAGATCTCCTTTAGCTGTTCGGAATCGTCCGCGAAGAATTTTGAGGACACATAAATTTTAACCCTGCCTTTTACTACAACGAAAAGGTCGTAATTTTCATCGTCATCCTCTTTAATGACCGTCGAATCCGCCTTGTGTTTTTCAAGTTTGCAGAACTTCCCGATCTTTTTAAGGATGTTTTCGTCAAGGTCTTCGAACATCTTTGTTTTTTTAAGACTTTCGATCATAACCGCCTCCTGTATTATCTTTGCCGACTATATCTGCGATAATTCTGTAAGCACGCCGTTGGTCGATTTGGGATGAACAAAGGCTATTTTCATTCCGCCTGCCCCCATTCTGGGCTTTTCATCGATCAGCAGAAATCCCTGAGCCTTAAGTTCCTCAAGCGCTTTTTCGATGTCCTCAACTTGATAGGCTACATGATGAAGCCCTTCCCTGTTCTTTTCCAGAAATTTAGAGATAGGCGAATTTTCGGATTTTCCCTGAAGAAGTTCTATCCTGCTTTCTCCCACCTCGAACATAGCAACTTCTACATCCTGCTCAGGCACATATTCAGTTTCATAGTGTTTTATGCCGGTTATAGCCGCGTATTTTTCCGCTGCGGTCTGAAGATCTTTTACCGCTATACCGATATGATGAATTTTTTTTAGCATTTTTATACTCCGTCTTTTAGAATTCAGCGTTCTTGGGCGTTCTCGGGAAAGGAATGACATCCCTTATGTTCTCTACACCTGTAAGATACATCACCATTCTCTCAAATCCAAGACCGAATCCGCAGTGTTTGTTAGTTCCGTATCTTCTCAGGTCAAGGTACCACCAGTAATCCTGTATATTCAGGCCCATCTCTTCAATTCTTTTTACAAGAACATCGTACCTTTCCTCTCTCTGACTTCCGCCTATTATTTCGCCCACGCCGGGTACGAGAAGGTCCATCGCGGCAACGGTCTTATTGTCTTCGTTGACTCTCATATAGAAAGCCTTGATGCCTTTAGGGTAATCAGTTACGAACAAAGGTCTTTTATATACGGTCTCGGTCAGATATCTTTCGTGCTCGGTCTGAAGGTCGATCCCCCACTCAGGTTTATAATCGAACTGTTTGCCTGACTTGATGAGTTCCTCCATCGCTTCTGTATAGGTGACCCTTCCGAAATCGGAGTTAAGTACGAAATTCAGTCTTTCGAGCAGGCCTTTATCGACCCACTGGTTGAAAAATTCCATTTCTTCCGGCGCGTTCTCGAGGACATAGCTGATCAGATACTTGACCATTTCTTCCGAAACGTCCATGTTATCCTTGAGTTCCGCAAATGCCATTTCCGGCTCTATCATCCAGAATTCCGATGCGTGTCTCTGAGTGTTGGATCTTTCCGCCCTGAATGTCGGCCCGAAAGTATAAACATTCCTGAAAGCCATGCAGAAGTTCTCGACATTGAGCTGGCCGCTGACGGTCAGGTTCGTCTGTTTCCCGAAGAAATCCTTTGAATAATCTATACTGCCGTCTTCGTTAAGCGGCGGTTTTTTCATGTCAAGCGTGGAGACCTGGAACATTTCTCCGGCGCCTTCGCAGTCGCTTCCGGTAATTATCGGGGTGTGGACATAAACGAAATTACGCTCGGTGAAGAACTTGTGTATTGCGAAGGCCACGAGGCTTCTTACCTTGAACACAGCCCTGTACAGGTTCGTCCTCGGCCTCAGATGCGCGATCGTCCTCAGATATTCAGTCGTGTGTCTTTTCTTCTGCAGAGGAAATTCAGGATCCGCCAGTCCGATGATCTCTATATTTTCAGCTTTCAGTTCGAAAGGCTGTTTGTCTCCGGGAGACTTTATAAGCTCGCCCTTTACGGTAAGAGATGACCCTGTCGTGATCTTCGTGATCTCGGCAAAATTAGAAAGAGTGTCGTCGTAAACAACCTGAATATTCTTGAAGAAAGTTCCGTCGTTGAGTTCGATGAACCCGAAATTTTTCGACGTTCTTTCTGTTCGGACCCATCCCGAAATCTCTATTTCAGTTCCAAGCTTTTCCGAATAACTTTTCCATATGTCGTAAACCGTTAATGGCATATAATTCTCCAGTTAGTCACCATGTAAAAAAAGCGTCCTGAGGACACTTTATTTTAGATAAGAATCCAGAGTTTTATTAGGACACTTGCACGCCTTTACCACTTCTTCAACGAATTTGTGCGTTTTAGCTTCTGTAAGCATAGTTTTCACGATCTTTACGATCTGTATCTGGTCTCCGCATACCGGACAGAGTCCCCTGGAGGCTTTTAGACCGTATACCTGTTTTTTTGCCATTTGATGCTCCCCTTTTAAGATTATCTTATTTTAGTTATTTTAAATTCCTTTTCAGCAATTTTAAGACTGTCCTGAAATAATTGAAGTACATAGTACCCCTCTTTCCAGTCAGTTTTTAAGCCTGCTGAATACTCCAGATAGACATCTTTCTTCTTCAGTTTCATTTCTTTCCGCGTCGAGTTGATGATCCTGTTTTCACCGTCAAGCCAGATTTCTCTGAAAGATATGGCTTCATCAGTGTCGGAGAGGTTCCTTACGATAAGCTCATACCACATCCAGTCAACGGAACCTTCCCTGAACGATGAATTATATACCCTGTATTTTTTCTCGAGTCCGCTGCCGTCAGAAGTAAAAAACCTCAACGATTCTGTTTCGATCCTCGGTTCATACGGATTGTTAACGCTTTCCCTTCCGCCTTTATAAACCGGATTGACGGACGCACATCCCGAAATCATTATGAGAATGAACGCTGCCGTTATGGCCTGTATCTTATTCATCACACACATATCCTGATTAAATAAGGTCTCAAATATAATCAAAAGACTTTCTTAAAACAAGCAAAAATTTTCTTTAATTTTATTTCTTGAATTATGCGGTTTCAATGCTTATCTTATTAAGTTACGGATGGTCAGGGACATTTAGGAATTAAAATACCAATAAGGAGAATGAAATGGACGTAAACGATCTAAAATCAAAGCACAAACTGCTTAAAGAAATGATCTACGAGCCAAAAGAGCTTTACAGAGGCTACACCGACAGAACTCTTTACATCAACCTGGATTCGAACGATGTTAAGATAAAACCCGTTCCCGCCCAGATGAAAGAAAAATTCATTGGAGGAAAAGGATACGGACTGAGGCTTTTATGGGATGCCACGAAACCTGAAACAAAATGGAACGATAACGAGAACGAAATAGTGATCTCTCCCGGGCCGATCTGCGGAATCACACAATATGCGGGAGCGGGAAAGTCTCTCGTTGTGGCGATCTCACCTACTACCGACATAGTAATCGACAGTAATGTGGGCGGATTTTTCGGGCCGTTCCTGAAATTTTCCGGTTTTGACGCGCTCGAGCTGCAGGGCAAAGCGAAAAATGATGTTATTATAGTAATTGACGGAACCAAAAATACTGTCTCGATCGAAGAAGCGCCCGCAGAAGAGATGGACAGTCACATTCTTGCCGAGCAGCTTACAGAAATGTATTCTGACAGCGCAGATCCGAGAGATATGAAGAATGTATCCGTTATTTCCGCAGGCCATGCAGCTGATCATACAATGATCGGTATGCTGAACTTCAGCTGGTTCGATATTAAAAGAAAGAAGTGCAGGCTTAAACAGGCCGGAAGAGGAGGTATCGGAACCGTTTTCAGAAATAAAAGGATCAAAGCAGTTGTCGTAAAAGCTGCCGGCGTAACCCAGGACCCGAACCATGTAGCAAATATGGAAGCTATAAAAGAAAGAGGAGCCAGGTTCGCCAGAGAGATGAAGGAGCTCGATCCTCATCAGTGCAGAATGAAGCAGGAAGGTACCGCTCATCTGGTCAACATCATGAACGATTATAATCTTTTACCAACTCATAACTTTAAATTCGGATCGCACAAGGACGCCGATGCGCTTCACTCCAGAGTATGGAATAAGAAATTTACTCAGGGAATGAACGACGGCTGCTGGATAGGCTGCACGATGAACTGTGCAAAAGCCGTTGACAATTTCGTGCTTAAATCAGGACCGTATAAAGGCCAGGCCGTTATAGTAGACGGACCGGAATACGAAACTGCTGCAGGCGTAGGATCGAATATGGGTATTTTCGATGCGGACACAGTAATTGAGCTGAATTTCTATTGCGACACATACGGAATAGACACTATCTCGTTCGGAACAATGACCGCTTTCGCTATGGAGTGTTTTGAGAACGGGATCATCACAAAGGAGCATACCGGCGGAATGGACCTGAGCTTCGGCAACATCGAATCTGCGCTTGAACTCATTCACCAGATGGGAAGAGGCGAAGGATTCGGAAAAATAGTCGGTCTCGGAGTCAGAGGTATGAAGAAATATTTCGCTGAACATTACGGTGCTGATATCAACTTCATGAACGATATAGGTATGGAGAACAAAGGGCTCGAATATTCACAGTATGTTTCAAAAGAGTCACTTGCGCAGCAGGGCGGTTATGCGATGACCAACAAAGGGCCGCAGCACGACGAAGCCTGGCTGATCTTCATGGACATGGTTAATAATCACATCCCTACATTCGAGAACAAGGCTGAAGCTCTGCACTATTTCCCGATGTTCAGAACATGGTTCGGACTGATGGGACTCTGTAAACTGCCGTGGAACGACGTCGAGCCGGAGAATAATGCGCAGACCGACGAACCTGCAAAAGTACCTGAGCATGTTGACAATTACGTCACAATATATAATGCCGTAACAGGCAGTAATATCGATAAACATGAAATGATCAGGCAGTCTGAAAGGGTTTATAACTTTCAGAGAACTTTCAACATCAGAAGAGGTTACGGATTAAGAAAACACGATGCTCAGCCTTACAGAGCTGCCGGACCGGTTACTGTCGAAGAATATAAAAGTCTTGAGGAATTCTACGATAAAAAAATGAAGGAAGATATAGGTGTCGATCCTGCCGGGAAGACTGTTGAAGAGAAATTGGCGATCACCAGAAAGTACAGAGAGAACAGGTACGAGCAGCTTCTCGATGCCGTTTATGAGAGAAGGGGATGGACGAAGAACGGAGTTCCCAGGATCGATTATATGAAAAAGATCGGCATGGACCTTCCTGAAGTCATAGAAGTACTTTCCAAGCATCAGTAAGGATAAATAATTTGAGAAAGATCACTGTTAACGGGCACGAGATAGACTGGAATGACAATATGATGGTCAGAAATGTTCTTGACAGAATGAAATACTCTTTCAGGATGCTTGTTATAAAAGTTAACGGCACGATTGTAAAACGGGAAGAATGGGAAACTTTTCCGGTTCCTGAAGGAGCGAAAGTTGAAGTTATACATTTAATGAGCGGAGGATAAAATGTTCAAAGTTAATGAGTATTTTGACGGAAAAGTTAAGTCCGTTGCTTTCGAGACGGGAGAATGTCCCGCAACGGTCGGAGTGATGGCCGCGGGAGATTATGAATTCGGAACCTCGTCAAAAGAATTTCTCACTGTAACGAGCGGAAAACTGACAGTTCTTCTTCCCGGCGAAAGCGAGTGGAAAAGTTACGGCCCGAACGAAACTATGGTGATCGATCCAAACACGAAATTCAAAGTTAAAGTCGAAAAAGACTCCTCTTACATCTGCCTGTATAAATAAATGAAAGATATCTTCGAAAGAAATGTCAGCGGGATGACCGAAAGGTTGTCCCGCAGCGTTATCGGCATTGCCGGATGCGGCGGTATAGGCTCTAATGCTGCGGTCTCGTTTGTTCGGGCGGGAGTCGGGAAGCTTATCATAGTCGACCATGATGTTGTTGAGCCTTCGAACCTGAACAGGCAGTATTATTTCGCGGATGATATTGGGAAAAAAAAGACCGACGCATTAAAAGAACGGCTGATGATGATCAACCCGTACTGCGAGATCGAAGCTTACGACAAAATGCTCGAACCTGAAGATTTAGTATATGTATTCCAAAAAGCCGATATACTGATCGAAGCATTCGATAAAGCTGAAAGCAAGCAGTGGCTTATTGAGGAATGGGCATCGTTATTCCCTGAAAGACCTGTAATATCGGGCAACGGCCTTTCTGGTTATGGAGATTTTCAGAGCCTAAGTATAACAAAGACGGGTAACATCTGTTTCTGCGGAGACGGAAAAAGCTCCGATGTATCGGGTTTGTGCTCCGCGAGAGTGGCTGTGGTGGCCAATATGCAGGCGAACCTTGCGATCGAGCTAATTATGAACAATACAGGAGAGGTGAAATGAAAGCATCAAATATCTATGTGGATGTTCTCAGATACGGTGCGGATAATCTAAACAGGGGCATAACCTACACCGAGGCGATCGGTTTTCTTGGCCAGAAAGCGCCCAGAGGAGATTTTGAGCTGTATTTCAACAACTGGTTCTATGACAATTTCCATTCCGAGAAAATCCCGGTTCTAAAAAAGAAGCAGAGTGAATCTGTCATTCTTACAAAAGAGGACCTGATTGAAGCTAACAGCCAGCAGGTATTTCTTACCAGTTCCGCTTATTTCAAACTGATGACCCTTATGAACGATTCTGTTTCAAAAGAAACTATCATCTGCCTGATGTTCTCGTCCGTTTCATTTGTGATAAGTATAGTGCTTTTTATCTACATACTGTTCAAATTCTGATCCTCTGATTCGGAATAGAAGTTTTCGGTTTCTTCACCGGAATTGAATTTTCTTATCAGACCCGCAATCAGTGCGGGTTTAATATTAAAAAACTCCAGATCGTCTAGATTGACCCATAAAAATTCAATATGATCTTCAAGTGAATCGACCTTGAAATTATAGAACCTTTCGTAATATGCGTAAAGAAAATAATACGCGATCTCATGGCAGCTTTTATTACCGGAGTCTGTAAAAATATTCTCGATCGTCCAGAGAAGAGGCCCCACTTTTCCTTCAGTGCCTGTCTCCTCCACCATTTCTCTGTCAAGTGCGTGTTTTGCTGTTTCCTCGAATTCAATGTGCCCTCCG
>DAIMKZ010000095.1:0-8301 GCA_036721445.1 Candidatus Delongbacteria bacterium | reverse complement strand
ACATCGTACTGGTCGATATATGCGGGAACGTGACAGGCTACAAAGTCAGGAGAATTTACAAGATAAGGACTTCTTATGGGATTGTCGCCGAACCTCAGATGAGAGGCAGTAAAACCGCCTGATTTCTTTGAATCGTAAGCGAAATATGCCTGGCAGTACTTGTCCGTCGTCTCGCCGATGATCTTGATGGAATTCTTATTGGCTCCCACTGTTCCGTCAGATCCCAGTCCGAAGAATTTGGCCGCGAACAGTCCTTTCCTGTCAACTTCAACATGATCTTCTATAGGAAGCGACTTGAAACTTACATCGTCAACTATACCGATCGTAAAGCCGTCCTTAGGTTCGTTCATCTCAAGGTTTTTAAACACTGCCGCGATCTGGTCCGGTGTCGTGTCTTTTGATGAAAGGCCGTACCTTCCGCCCACTATCAGAGGCTGAACTTTTTCATCATAGAAAACGGATTTTATGTCGAGATACAACGGTTCGCCTGTTGCTCCAGGTTCTTTTGTCCTGTCAAGAACGGCTATGCGTTTTACAGACCCGGGAAGTACTTTCTTAAAATATTTGTTCGAGAACGGCCTGTAAAGATGAACACTTATGAGTCCTGTCTTTTTCCCTGTAGAATTCAGATAATCCACAGTTTCCTTTACGGTTTCCGTTACTGATCCCATCGCAACAATGATGTTCTCTGCGTCTGAAGCACCGTAATATGTGAAAGGATGATATTCTCTTCCTGTCTTACTGCTGATCTCTTTCATGTAATCTTCCACTATATCAGGTATTGAATCGTAGAGATTATTGGTTATCTCCCTTGTCTGAAAATAGATGTCGGGATTCTGGGCGGTTCCTCTTGTAACGGGATGCTCGGGATTCAAGGCGTTGTCCCTGAACTTCTGAAGCGCTTCTTTATCGACCATACCTTCAAGATCGTTATTCTCGAAATACTGAACTTTCTGTATTTCGTGAGAAGTTCTAAATCCGTCAAAGAAATGAACGAACGGGATCCTGGACTTTATGGCGGTGAGATGAGCCACTGCGGAGATGTCCATTATCTCCTGGACGCTTCCTGTAGCCAGGAAAGCGAATCCTGTCTGCCTTGCGCTCATAACATCGCTGTGGTCACCGAAGATCGAAAGGGCCTGCGCCGCAAGACTTCTCGCGCTCACATGGAACACGGCCGGGAGCATCTCTCCGGCTATTTTATACATATTCGGTATCATAAGCAAAAGCCCCTGTGAGGCTGTATATGTGGTCGTGAGCGCTCCCGCCTGAAGCGACCCGTGAACAGCTCCGGCCGCTCCGGCCTCGGACTGCATTTCGGCCACCCTGACCGTTTCGCCGAAAATATTTTTTCTGCCGTTGGCCGACCACTCGTCAACGAATTCCGCCATGTTTGACGACGGGGTGATAGGATAGATAGCCGCCACTTCACTGAACATATAAGCTACATGTGCGGCCGCCGTATTTCCGTCGCAGGTCATAAACTTTTTCTCAGCCATACTTTACTCCTTTTTATGCAAGATTTTAATTTACAGACAAGCTCAATTAAAAAGCAGTGAGAAAATATCCTTTTTCTCATGTTTTTGCAAGTTATTTTTTAGTTAGAAAAGCTCATATTATCTGGTTCTGAGAAGATAGTTCGTGTCATTCCCTATATATCTGGGCTGTCCTGTAGAGAGAATGACCCCGAGCCAGAAATCACCCTCGGGATCGACCTTTTTCCTTTTGCCCGTTACCGAGCTCAACGGAACATGTGTGAATTTTCCGTTCCAGTAGCCGACGAGCATTTCCGTTTTTCCGGCCATTCCCGCGTGAACGGCGTTCTGGGCGAGGTTGGAACAGAACAGCGAATCTATCGGTATCGGGGGAAGCGATCTTATCATGTAGCTCGGGTCTATATATTTGATAGTATATTCAAAATCCAGCCTGTCGAAATCCTCTTTTATCTTATCTTTGATGTAGAGGCCGATATCAGAGTGAATGACATTGCCCGACATGTCATGATCCACATGATCCCGCCTGAAAAGGTCCTGGCCGGCTCCTTCAGCAACTACAATGACCGCGTGCTTTTTTTCTTCCAGCCTCGTTCTCACCAGGTTCAGCAGCCCTCTTTCGCCCTCCATTTCGAAGGGAATTTCCGGGATAAGCACGAAATTAGCGTCGCCGGAAGCGATCGAGGCGGCCGCGGTAATGTAGCCTGAATCACGCCCCATCAGTTTGACTATGCCTATGCCGTTGTATGCGCCTTTAGCTTCAACATGAGCCGCATTTATTGCCTCCACGGCCGACGAGAAAGCGGTCTGATATCCGAATGTGTGGTCAACGAAAACTATATCGTTGTCTATCGTCTTGGGTATCCCTATGACTGAGATATCGGATCCCCTTCTTTCGATCTCTCTGCTGATGGCCACGGCTCCCTTCATCGTCCCGTCCCCGCCTATCGTAAAAAGTATTGATATGCCCAGTTCCTCCAGTTGGTCCACAATAAGCCTAGCGTCCTGCTGCCCCCTTGACGAACCGAGAATTGTTCCTCCTTTGAGGTGAATGTCCTCGACCGCCGCCGGGTCCAGTTTAACAGGAGGTATCCCGTTCGCTTTCACCATTCCTCTGAAGCCGTATCTGAAACCGTAAACTGTTCTGCATTTGTACCAGTAATGAAGTTCGTTGACTATCCCGCGTATTACATTATTAATTCCCGGGCACAGGCCTCCGCACGTAACGATAGCGCATGATATCTGTGAAGGATCGAAATGCAGCGAATCCCTAACTCCCGCCAGCTCGAAGGACGGTATTTTATCGAATTGGTCAAGATGCTGTTTTACGAATTTTTTAGAAGGATCGAAGATCACTCTTTCTTCATCCGTAACGAAGTCGGCGACAAGGTCATCCTCCCTGTACGACAGAGGCAAAGGCGAACGGTACATTTTACCACTAAGTTCCTTAACCTTCGTATTGTCAAATACTCCCTGTATCATTTCTCCTCCGGTATAAAAAGGCTTACGCTAATTATAATCGAAATCCGTCCTAATTACAAGTTCTATAAGTTCTTACTTTTGAAAAAATTACTAAAATAATGAAAAATAATTAGAGGCGTGTCACGATTTGACACGCCTCTATGTTTAAATTTATGTGGTTGACTATAAAACGGCGTTTTGATATATTTAGATAGTCTTTTTATAGTAACATGATTTAATAATTTATATAGGAGTAAAGAATGAAGGGATCAGTAGCTATCCTCTGCGGAGGAGGACCGGCGCCGGGAATAAACACGGTGGTGGGAACGATCGCGAAAAGGTTCATTTCTGACGGGTACCGCGTTCTCGGCCTTAACTACGGCTATAAGACGCTTTTTACGGACGAACCGGATTTTGTCGAGCTTCACTTCGACCTGGCCGACAGGATATTCCGTCAGGGAGGGTCGTATCTCAGAATGAGCAGGCATAAGCCTAAAGATGAAGATTTTTCTAAAAATTTCTTCGAGGAGCAGAATGTTAAACTGCTCGTAACGATAGGCGGAGACGACACCGCTTCATCGGCTAACAGGCTAACAAAGTATCTCGAAAAGCATGATATCAAAATACAGAACATCCACGTTCCCAAAACGATCGACAACGACCTGCCGCTGCCTGAGAACATCCCGACTTTCGGCTACCAGTCCGCAAAGAACGAAGGGGTTAAGATCGCTTCGACGGTCTATGAGGACGCAAGAACAAGCGGCAACTGGTTCGTGGTGTGCAGCATGGGCAGGGAGGCCGGACATCTGGCTTTCGGGATCGGGGCGAGCGCGCATTACCCGATGATAATCGTGCCGGAGATGTTCAAAAAAGTTGAGATCACATTCGACAGGATCATACGGATGATGGTCTCGTCTATAGTAAAAAGAATGATACTCGGAATAGACTACGGCGCGATCATCGTAAGCGAGGGCGTTTTCCACTTCATGTCCGATGAAGAAATGAAGAATTCAGAGATAAATTTCTCCTACGACGAGCACGGCCACCCTGAGCTCGGAAAGGTGAGTAAGGCGCACATCTTCAACACCCTGCTCCAGAACCATCTGAACAAAATAAGGGTCAAAGTGAAAAGCAGACCGGTAGAAGTGGGATACGAGATCAGGTGCATCGACCCGACGGCTTTCGACCTCAGATACTGCTCGGCTCTCGGGAACGGGGTGAAAGAGCTTTTCGACAGGGGAGAGAGCGGATGCATCGTCGTTTCTCTGCCCAACGGTAAGGTAATACCTCTTTACCTGAAGGACATCGCGGACGAGAAAGGCAAAATAAGACCGAGACTTCTTGATACGGAGAACGAGTCTTACAGGCTGGTCTTCAACAGCATGGATTCAGTTAAGGAAAGTGACTTCGACCTGGCTAAAAAATACCTGACGGAGCCTGAACAATATTATTTAAAGAACATTCTGGGAATGTAGGGAGTAATTCATGAGCGACAATAACGATAAAATAAAAATGCTTGACCTTTCGATCGCGCAGATAGAAAAATCTTACGGGAAAGGCACAATAATGAAACTGGGCGAAGACAAGCCGGTTTTGAAACTCGAAGCTATATCGACAGGTTCGATTGGGCTTGACATCGCGACCGGGATCGGCGGATTCCCGAGAGGAAGGATCATCGAGATCTTCGGGCCGGAGAGCTCCGGCAAGACCACGATGGCGCTCCACGCAATTGCGGAAGCACAAAAGGCGGGCGGGATAGCGGCGTTCATCGACGCCGAACACGCCTTGGACACCGGTTATGCGCAAAAGATAGGCGTGGACGTGAAGAATCTTCTCGTATCCCAGCCCGACTACGGCGAGCAGGCCATGGACATTACCGAAACGCTCGTCCGCTCGAACGCCGTCGATATCATCGTGGTCGATTCGGTCGCCGCGCTGACGCCGAAAGCCGAGATCGAGGGAGAAATGGGCGATTCCCACATGGGCCTTCAGGCAAGGCTGATGTCTCAGGCTTTGAGAAAGCTTACATCATCGATATCCAAATCAAAATGCATCGTCATTTTCATTAACCAGATCAGGATGAAGATCGGCGTCATGTTCGGCAATCCCGAGACCACGACCGGAGGGAACGCGCTCAAATTCTACTCTTCCATCAGGCTCGATGTGAGAAAAGTCTCCAGCCTGAAGGATAAAGAGGACTTCACCGGCAACAGGACAAGAGTGAAGGTCGTCAAGAACAAGGTCGCGCCCCCCTTCAAAACAGCCGAATTCGACATGATCTACGGCACCGGCGTGAGCAGAACGGGAGAGGTCATCGATCTTGCGGTCGATAATGATATCATCAAGAAATCAGGCTCATGGTTCTCATACGGCGACGACAGGATAGGCCAGGGAAAGGATAAGGTCATCGCGTATCTCGAGGAAAATCCCGCCCTGTTCGGCGAGATCGAGAAAAAAGTCAGGGACCTGTACGGAATTTAATATAAAGGAGGTTCATTGTGGAAGATCTTGGAAAACTTATAAGCACAAGAATTGATAAAATAAACACGATCAGGGGAACGGGTGTCAATCCCTTCCCCTACAATTTCGACGTCTCTGATTTTTCAAAGGATATCATTGACAATTTCGACTCCTATAATACGGACAACGAAACATTCAGGTCCGTATCGGCGGCAGGCAGGATAATGTCGGTCAGGCTGATGGGAAAAGCCGCTTTCTGCACGATCAGGGACAAAAAAGGCCAGATCCAGCTCTATGTCGCCCAGAAGAATATCGGCGAGAAGGACTACGAGCTTTTCAAGATGCTCGACATCGGAGATATCATAGGCGTTAAAGGCATCGTGAAAAAAACTCAGGTGGGCGAGATCACGATCTATGCCGATTCTCTGACGCTTCTGACCAAGAATATCAGGCCTCTGCCGATCGTAAAAGAGAAGGACGGAGAGGTATTCGACGCGTTCGCCGACAAGGAACTTAGATACCGCAACAGGCATCTTGACCTTATCGTTACGCACGGCGTCAAAGAGACTTTTGAGAAAAGGGTAAAGATCATCAAGAATGTGAAAAGGATCCTCGACTCAAAAGAATTCATGGAAGTCGAGACGCCTGTGCTTCTGCCCATTTACGGGGGAGCCAGCGCGAGGCCGTTCACGACGCACCACAACACACTGGATATGCAGCTTTTTCTGAGAATTTCTATCGAGCCGTATCTGAAAAGGCTCATAGTCGGCGGAATAGACAGGGTTTACGAGATCGGAAAATGTTTCCGCAACGAGGGAATGGACAGAACCCACAACCCGGAATTCACAATGCTCGAGCTTTATCAGGCGTATGCGGATTATTACGATATGATGGACCTGACAGAAGAGCTTTTTGAGGACAGCTGTAAAATGCTATACGGAAAAACAGAAGTTGAATTTGACGGGAACAGTATAGACTTAAAGCGCCCGTGGAAAAGACTAAAAATGAACGATGCCATTAAAGAGTACGCGAAAATGGATGTCGAGTCAATGTCGGAAGAAGAAATGAAGGCGGCGATCAAACATAAGGGCGGAGAGATCAAAGGCGCTTTTGTCAGAGGTCTTGCTATAAACGAAATATTCGAGCTTTATGTGGAGGAGCATCTTATACAGCCTGTATTTATCACGCATCAGCCGCTTGAGACGACACCTCTCTGCAAGGTGGATTATGAGGATGAAAGGTACCTTCAGAGGTTCGAGCTTTTCATCAACGGGAACGAGTATGCCAACGCGTACAGCGAATCGAACGACCCGGTATTCCAGAGGAAGACTCTTTACGAACAGTCGCTGAGAAGGGATGTTGACGAGGAAGCCGCCCCGATGGACGAGAATTTCGTTCAGGCGATCGAGACCGGCATGCCGCCTACAGGAGGTCTGGGTATCGGGATCGACAGGATGGTCATGCTTCTTACGGGGGAAAGGTCGATCAGGGATGTTCTTCTGTTCCCTACGATGAAACCTGAAAAATAATATATATAAAATGATTGACAATCCGTAACAAAGTTGTTATTATTGACTTATTGTGAGTGGCGGAAAGAAGGGGAGTCTGCCCGTCATTTTTAGAGTATATATAAAAAAAGAGATGCAAAAGTGCTTAACATTGCTGTTATTGATGATGATATTCTTGCTCTGAGGATCTTCAGGGACCAGCTTGACCATATGGGTTATTCCTGCAAGATATTCAACAATCAGGAATCCGCTATGAACGAAATGGCTAAATTCGATGTGATACTTCTGGATTATCATCTGGGAAGAACGAACGGGAAAGACCTTCTTAAAAAAATCAAGGCTCAGTATCCTGACATTATTGCGATTATGATATCTGGATATATGATCGAAAATGTGATCAACAGAGAACTGAGAAATCTTCTCTACGCTTTTTACACAAAACCTGTTGATTTCGAAAAGCTTAAAAAAGACCTTGATGCTATTGACGCCTCGCTCAAGGACGCAGCTGCGCCTGCTGTTGAAGAAGCGCCTGTAAAAAGGAAACGCGGAAGACCGAGAAAAAATCCTTTATAAATAAAAAAGACGCTCTGAAGCGTCTTTTTTATTCAAAGATCGATCTGACGAACACTTCCGGATCGAACAATTGAAGATCCTCTTTTTTTTCACCAATTCCTATGAACCTGACCGGGATATCCATCTCCTGATTTATAGCTATAGTGACTCCGCCTTTGGCAGTTCCGTCAAGTTTTGACAGGACTATCCCTGTTACTCCTGAAGTCCTGCTGAACTGCTTTGCCTGACTTAAAGCGTTTTGACCTGTCGTGGCATCAAGAACAAGTAAAACTTCGTGAGGCGCGTCAGGATTCAGTTTCTTTAACACTCTTGATATCTTTTCCAGCTCGTTCATAAGGTTGACCTTGTTGTGAAGCCTTCCCGCAGTGTCGATGAGCACGATATCCGCGCCTCTCGCCGCGCCGGCCTTATACGAATCGTACGCGACAGCCGCCGGATCGGAATTAGGCTGATTTTTAATAAAATCCGCACCCGTCCGCTTCGCCCACTCCTCGAGCTGCTCGATTGCGGCCGCTCTGAAAGTATCCGCCGCCCCTATCAGCACCCGCCTGCCCGTATTCATGTAATAATGCGCAAGTTTTCCTATAGTCGTCGTCTTTCCGTTGCCGTTCACTCCGACGACCAGTATCACATGCGGCTTTGCCTTAATCTCAACCGGCCCCGTACTTTTATCTATCATCGAGATGATCACATCTTTAACAAGCTTTTTAACATCGTTTATATCCTCTCCCTTAGACGATCTCTTCCTGACTTCTCCGATTATCCTTTCAGTCGTCTTAACGCCGATATCGGAGGTATATAGAGCT
>DAIMKZ010000094.1:0-8871 GCA_036721445.1 Candidatus Delongbacteria bacterium | reverse complement strand
CGGAATCCCAGATCGCCCTTGCGACGGACTCCTCGTTGAATGTCCACAGGTCTTCAAGAGAACCGCCCCCACGCCCTATGATAATAACATCTGCAAGTTCAGGGTGACTGTTGAAATATCTTATACCGTCGATTATCTCCGTTTCCGTGCCTTTTCCCTGAACTCTGGCATTGAACAGATTTATGTTCATAAAAGGCGATCTGGAACGGATCACTTTTTTGATGTCCTGGAACGCCGCGCCTGTTTCAGCTGTCACGACGCCAAGATTCTTTACAAGTACAGGCAGCTTTTTTTTATGCGCCTGGCCGAAAAGACCTTCTTCGAAAAGCTTCCTCTTCAGAGCTTCGAATTGAGCCTGAAGATAACCTATACCGGACAGGATCATCCGCTTTACATCTATCTGATATCTGCCCGCCGCCTCATAGACCGATACGCTGCCTTTGATCCTGATCTTCTGACCGTTCTCAGGTGAAAAATCAAGTTTATCTCCCGTACTTCTCCACATTACGCAGCTGATCACCGCTCTTTCGTCCTTCAGGCTGAAATAGTGGTGACCCGAGGTGTGTCTCTTGTAATTGGATATCTCGCCTTCAACCCAGATATCGTCGAATTCAGGCTCCAGAACTCCTTTGATCCTGATCGAGAGTTCGTGTACGGAATAAACCGATTCTTCCGCAGCTTTCGGTTTCTTCTCTTCAGCGGGTTCTTCCTCAATATATGAAAAAAGATCGCTCATTTACCCTCAATTGCCTGTTATGCTCAGCACGGCTCTTAATTCGAATTTGTGGTTCGTGTTTATTACGCTTCTCGCATTATAATTCTTTGTCTCGTTGTAATTGTATGAATATGATATTGTTCCGTTAAGTTTTCTTGATACTTTGTATGTAATATCCGGTGTGATCGTAATATTGTCAGACCTGCTGCCGTCCTCCAGACCTTCATACTCTTTAGTTTCAAGATCGTATTTATGAGTATCGTTCGAATTATACGACACTGAGAGATTGTAATTTATATCGTTATCGAGCCTTTTCCCGTTGAACGGCCAGAAATTGAACGGAACATCAAAACCGCCCTTTTGATTGTATCCTGCAGAAAATCTGAAGTCCCTTGAATATTTCTTCTCTCCCGACTGGATAGACCTGTCGTTTTCCGAATAGGTATAAGCTTCTTTCATATCGAAAGAATAATTGTAGCTTGCACTGAAATTAAATCCGTTCTTGAGATTCAGCCTGATCCCTGCAAGAGGATTAAATCCTGTCGAATAGCTTACCGACCTTATCTTCAGGTCGGCTCCGGCTATCTCAGGAATACCGGTAAGGTACATTCCCGGTGAGTCGCCTTCCACATACCACTGAGTCGACTCCGAGCCTGATTTCGAATGACTTATCGTGATGCTGCTGATGCTCTCTTTCGCCTTCAGCAGTTCCTGAAGCCCCGATACGGTCAGTGAATAGTTCGGAATAATGAACGGGTTTGCACCTGTCTTGCGGTGTTCCTGATCAGTGACCCACGGCCAGATGAATTTGGTTTCGCTGTCGCTTCCCGAAAAACCGTCGTTGTTGTTATCCTTATACGATCTTGAGAAATCGTATGAAATACCGTCCAGGCTCAGGTTTTTCGTAAGACCAAGTTTGGTGCTGCTTTTTACAGACCAGCTTCCGCTCCAGCCGGATGAAGTGTACTCAAGATCTTCAGGTTTGGTTGCGAAACCAAGAATGAATGCCGCATTTGCCTGATCAAGAGATCGAATATCGGAGAATGAATTTTCCCTTCCCTGAGAATAAGACAGCGATATATCAGATAGATTCGTCTTTAGAAAATCCAGCACTGATTTCTTTTCCGAGGGTGATACTTTTGTTCTCTGAAATCTCGAATTACCTGCATCCTTTTCAATCTGATCTTCAGGAACAGCCGTGGAATCCTTAACGTCTGAAGCCTTTTTTTCGGGAAGGATCTTTGTTAATCCGGTTTGAACATCTTCTATGATTGTTTTAACTTTAAGTCTGGAAGTAACTTTTGAATCGTATCTGTTCTTTATATTACTGCTCGGCATTGTACTTGACAGGTTTGAAGTCCATGTATAACCTGTGTTGAAGCTTACGTCGTTCGTTAAGTATTTGTACATATTGAACTTGATGTTGTTCTTCAGCGAGTTGTCAAAACTGGAGAGTTGACCGAATTCCAGTCTGAAAAGATCACCCAGATCTCTGTTATAGACCGTGACAATTGATTCATTACCGCTGCTGTCTCTTACCGCGTCCTTATACATGTCCGATCTCATCGTAAGCGCGTAGCTTGAATTAATGAAAGGCAGAGGCGTCAGGCTTGTTGAAAAATTTCTCGTGAGCGAGAAAGATCTGCTTTCTGTTTCACTTAACTTTCTTGACAGCGATGTGGTCTCGGATTGGGATGTCTGTACCGAAAAGTTGTAGCTGTTCGGGAAGAAGGCAAACTTGACACCGCTGATAGATTTAAAGAAAGATATATCCTTACCCCAACCGAAAGGATTGATACTGAACCATGAATCAGGCAGTGTCAGGGCGTATCCCAGATTATAATTATATGATTCGGTTTTTTGTGAAATGTAGCTCGGGTTGGAAGCCTGGCTGAACGATGCGTTCCCGGTGAGGCTCAAATTATCGAGTGTGTACTTTATATACGGACTGTTTGATTTAGAATTCTTTCTTATAGAGAAATCGTATGAATTCCTGGTCGTCTTCGTTCTGACGGAATCCGGTATATTGTCCTCGTCCACCAGTATATCCGTCGTTCCCTGGTATTTAGTATAGGAGTCTGAATTGTTGTAGCTGTATCTCACAGGAAGCGCAAGTCCCCATTTTTTCGGGGTCAGTTTATCAAGATTCATTGAAGCGTTGAAGTTCGTATTTAAACTGTTTACGCCTGTTCCTCTCGTCTCCTCGATCCTGTGGAATTCCTGATCCTGTTTCGTCATCTCAGCATCGACGGTACCTATATCGGCCACCTTGACCCTGGTTTTTGCTCTCATTGCGGTGCCGGGTTCTTTCATAACCTTTGCCAGCCTGAGCTCATCCAGCCATATCTCGGTATTGAGCTCTGTATTCTCAAGGTCCAGTATTCCGGCATTAAAGTACTTGACCGACTGAAGAGTCGGATTTCCGCGGATACCGATATATCTTTCGATATTATCGTTTTTATATTCCTTCAGGAACAGCGAATCGATACCGTAGCCTCCGTCAGACCTTGTGGTTTTAAGCCCGGTAAGATCGGACAGTTCTATCACCATCTGATTGTTCACTTCATCGTTTTTCCATCCGTTTATAAGCTTTGAACGGTATTCGTAGAAATTGACCGAATCAGTTCCGAATCTATAGATAAAATACATGTCTCTGGCGCTATCCCAGTCTGGATCGTTTAATTTTCCCCCGTGAATGAACATCTTGATCTGTTCGTAAAGCAGATAATTTTCTCCTTTGAAAAGCTGCTTTGTGAGAAATGCATATCTGCCGTTCTCGAATTCATCCTGAGTAAGGTAAGAACTGAGGCTGATGTTCATTAAAAGCGACTGTTCCGGCTCAGGATATCCGTCGTCGTTGAGCTTTTTTACTCCGGGAGGCGACTGGTACGTATCCTTGTCTTCTTCGTTGTTTATGGTTTTCGCTTCTATCTTGCCGACATTATCCCCTTTCGCGGCCCATTCATTACCTACAAGGTCGAAATTTACGAAATTTATCTCGGTTGAAAATACTGTATCCTCGGAGTTATTCACCCACAATTTAATATATTTCATTCTTGCAAGGTCAGGTTCGCTGTTAAGAACGGAAGTAAATTCCTCCAGCGGTATTCTGTACAGAGCAAATCCTGACTCATAAGCCGTACTTACGATATATCTCTCACCCATGTTCGGGCTCGATTTCAGGTCCAGGGTATATCTGTAAGCGCTGACGATCCTATCTAGGTTACCGCCGCCGTCAAGGTCTTCCGAATCAAGCCTTCCGTTCCTCTCTGTCTTGCAGAAGTTCCAGTAGTAATCCATCTGCGAATCCGGAATAGGATCCGCTTCTTCCTGATGATCGTCAAAAGAAAAGAACTCATAAGGATCTTTTTCTCTCGGAGCATTGGGATCGAAGGTGAAGAGAGCGTTGAAATCTCCGGACCCCATAACACCGTCAAGACCCGTATCCTCGCTGTTATCTCCAATATCGAGCACGCTGTTCCCGTCAGCATCTTCAGTATTAAGCTGACCGTCAGGTATAACATCTTCGCTTAATTCTCCGATATCGATATTAAGCGTTATCTTTCTGTTGGTCGAAGCAAGGAATTCGATATACTTTACATCTCTCATATCCTGATAGCTGGAATGAAGATACCTCATTACGCCGGCCCATGAATCTTCAGACTCAATGTCGCCTCCTATAACAGCATCACTTGTAGTGGAAGGTTTGAATACCATTCTCAAGGTGTTAACTTTATCGTTCAGCTGATCTGCGGGAATGTCGCTGCTGTATATCTGACTTTTAACAAATTTATTTTCATCTTTCGGATTATACCAGTAGAAAGCAAGAGTGTCTGTTCCTGAATAAGCTTTTAAGTAATACTGATTTGGTACGCCCAGTATGTCCGCTTCAGGGATCAGGTCGTAGAGCTCTGAAGCGTCATAATCGTCCGGGTATGAACATTCTGTCCACGAACCGTATGTTATTCCAAGGGATTTCTTTATCTTGCTGCTCTCAAAATCGTCTATATAAGCGGCATCGAGAGGGTTCGGGTCGGGATATATCCTTGCGATCTCGCCCTCAAAAGATATCTCAGACTGTTCGTCTGTTTCAATTAGCGGAAGCCAGTCAGCTGCTCTTGTCAGGTACGGAAGATCGAATTTCGTCTCTCCGTTCAGGTCGAGAACAAGATTTCTTTTCGGCTCATAACCAACATGGACACGCTCCTCGTTAGTTTCCTCGGAGAGATAAAGAACTGTTGCTCCTATGTAGGAATTCTCTCCGAAACTGTACTCGAGCCTGTTTCCCAAAAGCAGTTTCTGGTCCATCTGGAATATGGTGGCCGATTCATAGAGAATGTCGATATCAGCTGTCAGGTATCTTTCGTTTATTATGGAAAGCTGTCCCGAATTATAGTTGATTATATAATCTACATCTTTCTTGAGCGTCGTCGCACCTGACCTGACCACTTCGGACCCTTCGATCACATTGAACCCGAGATCGTATGTGCTTGATTTGCTGGAGAACTCGAATTTGAGCTCGAAATTAGATCCCGTATAAGAGTAGTTATCATATATCTCAGGATCAGAAAAAAGGCTGTCGACCATTACCTCGTCATAGTGATCGTATGCCACGCTGTTGAGATCGGGATCGAAAGGACGCTGGTTGGGAAAAACGAATTCCCCGTAAGCCGAGTTTAAAAATATCACATCGGCCTCATCCATAACATCAGCCTTGCTCACATCATACCAGTACAGATACGGTTTAGCCTGTCCCTGCTCGTCATATTCTTCCGTTTTTACTCCGCCTGAAGCATTATTCCTGATAGTCAGCTTGAAACCGTCGCGGGGAATATCAACGCCGCCCGGATTGTAAACATTCTTCCATTCAAGATCATCCCACGGATCGGTGGGTTTCTGATTGTATTCGGCAAGTATCTTCAGTTTTAGTTTAGTATTGTCAGAATTTGAACTTCCGACGGAATCGGTCTCGTTGGTCACTACATTCTGTTTTACATACCTTGCCGCGAGTATATCCGAACCTGACAGATAAAGCGACCTCAGCCTAATATATCCGAGCTCGTTGTTGATCTCGTACTGATCTTCTTCGACAAGCATTACCCACTGATTCTCCTCGATTCTAACGCTGTCGATAAAATCCACATAAATATCCGCCTTAGCCTGACTTCCCGATGTCCTCCTTGTCACATAAAGCTGAAGCGAATAATTTTTGATCTTGTATTCCGGCGCCAGGAGCGGAAGGTTTTCTTTCAGCCTTCTGTAATTTTCTTCCGTCGCCATATTCTCTCTATACATATCCTCCAGGAAAAAATATTTGTATCTGGTGAAATCTTTTGCGTTGACAGTTTTTTCCTGCTTCTTGACCCCGCCTTTTACTTCGATCTGGTTCTTTTTGCCCTTCTCGAACGACATTATTGATGTGGATTTAAGCTTTCCGAGCTTCGTTTGAGCTTTAAGTCCGAAAAGACCGTTGTTCACTCCGCTGAAACTCACATATTTTGTTCCAGGCAGGCTCAATCCTATATTACCTGCTTCAAGTTTCTGAATTATCTCGTCGCTTTCACCTGTATAAGTTATCTTAAGCGAATTCTCAAAATCAAAAGATTCAGTGTTCTGCGCAATATCCACATCGACTTTAGTACCCACTTTACCTCTGATCGAAATATTCTGGGTCTGGTCAAGAGTAAAATCAAAGCTCTCGTTCTCCGCGTTGACCGCATCTGTATAGCTTTTCTGCCCGGTAATGCTAATCGAAAGAGAACCTTTTACCCTCAGTCCAATATTACTGCCTCCGAAAACCCTGTGGAACGTCCTGGATTTGATCTTGAAAGGAATGTCTAATGCGATCTCGTTGCCGACTGACAGCGTCGCGGACTCTATTCCCAGATTTTTTGTCACTGAAGCCAGCCATAAATTACGGTCTTCATGTTTTAGTTTTTCAGAAATAAAGTCCGAAATATTCATGATCCTGGAAGGTTTTATATCCTGATCATATATTCTCTCATAAATGATCGCGAACCTGAATTCCGAATCAAATTCCACGCCGGCTTTGTAAGCCAGAGGATCGGCGTCCAGTAGAACTGAATCTTTTGAGAACCGGGTCAGGTAATTCGATCTCTGATCAGAATAAATATCCGCTGTTTTTGAAAAATAAGTTTTTACCGGAAAAAAAACGGCAAATATCTTCATAAAAAATGATAACGCAAGTATCAGAAGTATTATTTTATGCTTTCTTATTCTCAAGACGGCTCTCTCTCTCTGATTATCTCTCTTATCTCTGCCTTTATTTCCTCGCCGGCTTCGCTTTTCAGGATCGAAAGTAGAACAGGCTTCATTTCATCCGCATTACCGCTTTTTTTTGTGTATGCCGTTATCAGCCTGGCGAAATTATTGTTCATCATGCCTGATCCCGCTATCCTTAACGACAGCTCAAAAAGCTCTTTATGCATTCCGTTGAGCTCAAGATATTTAAACATGGTTTCCATCATCAGGGACTTTTTCTGAACATCGGTCTGGTCTTCATATTTAAATTCCATTACACCCGTATCAGCGGTACTGTCCATACTTTTTGAAAGAATCTTCAGATATTTCCTCAAAAACTCATCATCGTTGCCAATGACGGAAATATCCCTTTTTATCCTTATCAGATCGTTATCCCTGTCTGAAGGAAAATTATCCTTGATCAGCACTTCTGACAACTCTGTGAACTTTTCTCTGTCCCCGAGAAAAATGTATATAACAGCTTCGAGAAACTTGAACTCCGTGAACATAAGCGGATCGAATACATCAGCTATATTTTTCTCAAATATTCTGCCTGCCGATACTTTTGCCGTCTGATAATCCCCTTTGGATATCAGAAGCAGCAGATAGTCTCTCCAGTATCTGCCAAGTGCCTTTTCTGATTTGAGATGCTCTTTATATAATATGACGGCTTCGTCTGCTTTACCGAGCCAGTTGTGGTACAGTTCAGCCAGCATCAGTTCCGAATTTCCTATCCCGCTTTCTTTTATGATCTTCTCGGCACCCGCATATTCTGAAGATTCTACTAGACTTGAAATGAACATCTTCGTCATATCTTCACCGGCGTCTCTGCCTGAAGTGTCATAATAAAGTCTGAAAAAATATGACGCTTTCTCATAATTCTTTTCTCTGTACAACTTTACCGCGAACTCTTTGACGAGAAGATCTGAAGACTTGCCTCTGCTTATCTCCTTTAGCGTTTCATAGGCTTTATCGTACTCACCTGAATTAAAATAAAGCTCAGAAAGGATACTGCCCGCTTCTCTTTCGCCTGAAGCATACATATTTTCTGCAGAATACAGTATGGAGTCTCTGAACTGATCTACTTCGAAGAGCCTGAATAACTCGGCTCTGGGGTTAAAAGTACTTGAAAGAGCGGTTTTTTTATTTTTCGATCCGTCAGAATCCGCCGATCTTATCAGTTCCTCTGTGAACTTCTTTATTTTTTCCAGTGAATAATATATCTTAAAAAGTTCGTTCGAATAAGCATTCCCGTCTTTTTCGATTTTTCTGAGCTCACGGAATATTTTTTCAGCTTCGGTATAATATCCTGATCTTAGATAAACTGAAGCTTTTATTACGGAGACCATCTTGCCCGGTCCCGCCGAAGCTTCGATTGCCGCAAATATTTCCTGGCCTGATGCGGGTCTTTCCGTTCTGAAGTACAGCTCCGCAATAAAACCCATGATCTCTAAAGGCAAATTATCAGTTTCTTTACCGCTGCGATTTTTTTCTGAAGTAACCGGATATTTTTTTGCCAGCGCTTTCAGAGTTACTTCACATTCCTTGATCTTTTTGTTCTTAATGCTCAGATCGACATAACCGGTCAGAACCCGTCTGTCCGAGTCGTGCTTTTTTATCAGCTGGCTGTAGGCCAGATATGCGGAATTAATATCTCCTCTTTTTTCTACAGCTTCGGCGTAATCGAGCTGCCTTTCCAGTATGCGGTTCCGAATATCAGGATCTGATCCCGGTAACTTTGCCGTTCTCTGTTGTCCGATAAGTACATTCATCGACAGCAGACATGATATTAATATAAATTCAGTTAATTTCAATCCGTACCTTATAATAAATCTGTTATAAACTAAAAATGTTCGTGTTTGTTCAAATCAGACCCTCAGAAAGTTTTTTTTCCG
>DAIMKZ010000093.1:0-9122 GCA_036721445.1 Candidatus Delongbacteria bacterium | reverse complement strand
CAGAACCATACGACATGATACGATGTGTCCTGTCCGTCCAGAATAGTCGGATAAGTGAAATCCCACGGATCTGAGCTGTTCATCTGTCTTTGTGCCGTTGAGGTTTCCGTCCCGTTGAAACCGCCGTATACGTTTACTCCCGCATACATGGAAAAAGATTTGTAGTAATCGCCGTCCGAAGCGTCCCTCTGACCTTCAGCGTCAACGATATACTGTGTCGGATAATATGTTCCCTGAGCTACCCAGACCTCGCCCCCTCCGTCGGAATGAGCCTGGTCGATAGCGGTCTGTACGTTTAAAAATGCGCCTGCCCACGACAATCCGCTGTTCCCGTCATCTCCGGTTTTGCTTACATAGTACGTCGCGCCTGAAAGATTTGTCAGTGCGAGGAACATTACCAGAAGCAGACATAACTTACACCTTTGTGTCATAAACTTTCCCCTATGTTTTTTTTACTTTAATAAAAATATTTTGCGGAAAATAAAGACGGAACGAGTTTGGCGGACTTTCCTCTTCATTTAGCGCCTGTTGATAATATAAACAGCTGATATGATTAATGTCAAGTTAAATTTTATATTATCAAAATCCCGTAATAACCGATTGCACTGCCGTTTTTTTGTTGTATATTACTTATAGATAGCAGAGGAAGTCTTATGCATACGAAAGAAGAACAGATCGGATTCCTGGGTAAACAGGCGGATTATGAAAGACACCTTGCAAGGCTTTATTCGCTTTATGAAAAACTGTTCCCGGATTTCAAGATGTGGTCGTTTCTGGTCGAGGAGGAGAGGAAGCACGAGGCCTGGCTGAAGCAGATAATCCCGAAGATACAGACAGGAGAGATCTACTTTTTTCTCGATAACTTCACCGTTCAGGCGATCGAGCAGACATTAGATTATATCAAAGAGGAATATGAAAAAGCCGAAAAAGAAGGTGTTGACCTTATAAGAGCCGTCTCGGTCGCGCATTATCTTGAGGAAGCGGCTCTCGATAAAAGCATTTTCAATTATTTTGACTCAGGGTCGCCGAAGATCGAACAGGTTCTAGACGATCTTAAAGAGGACACGAAAAAACACAGGGACATGCTCCATAAGGCGAAGACCGCGCTTAAAAAAGAGATCGATAAGTACAGTAACGATTGATAATCCCGCCCATTTTTCTTATATTTGATACTTGCTTACTGGAGGCTGATTGAAAGACAGATTCGGCAGAAATATCACGTATTTGAGAATATCGGTAACCGACAGATGCAATCTGAGATGTACTTACTGCATGCCGGAAGAAGGTATTGAACCTATAAACCATTCGGACCTTATGAGTTTCGAAGAAATAACTGATTTCGTAAAGTGCGCGGTTTCCATGGGCATAAACAAGGTGAGGCTGACAGGCGGGGAGCCGCTTGTGAGAAAGGGCATAGTGAACCTTGTGCGAATGATAAGAGAGATTGAAGGTGTTAAAGATCTTTCAATGACGACGAACGCGGTGAATTTAAAGCAGTACGCAAAAACTTTAAAGGACGCCGGACTGATGCGCCTTAATATAAGCCTGGACACTTTGGACAGAGAAAAATTTAAAGCGATATCGAGACGCGATTTTCTGCCGCAAGTTCTTGAAGGGATCGATGAGGCCATAAAGTGCGGGTTCGATAAGATCAAGCTGAACTGCGTTGTGCTGAAGGACAGAAACGAGCCGAATGCGCTTGAAGTTGAAGCTTATGCTAAAGAAAAAGGGCTTGAAGCGAGGTTCATCAGGACTATGAACCTTGACACCGGCGAGTTCTGGGTCGTTGACGGCGGTATCGGCGGCGACTGCGGGATCTGTAACCGTATCAGGCTTTCATCCGACGGAAAAGTTCTGCCATGCCTGTTCTCAGACATCGGATTTTCGGTCAGGGAGTACGGTGTATGCGAGGCTATCAGGCTAGCCGTCGAGTCAAAACCTCGGAAGGGAACACTGAGCAGATCGCATGAATTTTATAATGTGGGAGGATAGGATGAAATTTTCGCATGTTGACGAGAACGGCCGCGCGAACATGGTCGATGTGGGAGACAAGCCTGATATGACCCGGACAGCAGAAGCAGAAGGAAAGATCAGACTAAGCACTCAGGCTATAGAACTTATAATCGAGAATAAAAATAAAAAAGGTGATGTCTTAACTACAGCACAGATAGCCGGAATAATGGGGGGAAAAAAAACTTCAGAACTCATCCCCTTATGCCATCCTTTGAACATAACGAAGCTCGATGTAACGACCGAGCTGGTAAAAGACGGGGTGATCGTGAAAAGTTTCGCCAGATGCATAGGAAAGACCGGGATAGAAATGGAAGCTCTGACTGCCGTATCTGTAGCCCTGTTAACGATATACGATATGTGTAAAGCCGTAGATAAGAAAATGGTCATTTCCGATGTAAAACTTGTTAAAAAGACTAAGGAAAAAATATGATCACGATCAAACAGATAAATATTTCTGAAAAAAGAGGAATTGCCAAACATCCTGTCGAAAAGGCTGAGATAATCATGACGGGGATAAATGGAGATTCGCACGCAGGGGACTGGCACAGACAGATCACTATACTTTCGGATGAAAGTGTTACGAAATTTGAAAAAGAGACCGGAAGAAAGTCTAAATCGGGCGAATTCGCGACAAATATCCTGATCAGTGAGACCGACATCAATGAGGTCAGGCTTGGGGACAGGTTCGTTCTGAACAACGCCGTCGTCGAAGTGACGCAGATAGGCAAGGAACCTCATTATTACGACAGCCCGGTTTTAAAGGAAACAGGCTGGAATATCATGTTCGACGAAGGTATGTTCTGCAAAGTCATAAAAACCGGCGCTATTTCTGTCGGGGACAGTGTCGAACATATTAAGAAATCTTTAAAAATACACATTATTACCTTAAGCGACCGTGCCTATAGAGGCGTTTATGAGGACAAGAGCGGCCCGAAGATAAAGGAAAGGCTTGAAGAACATTACAGGGATAGCGAGACTGAAATAACCTCACAGATCATGCCGGACGACAAGGAAATGCTGAGAAAATCTCTGGAAGAAGCGGTTACCTGTTATACTGATATTATATTTACGACAGGCGGAACAGGCATCGGACCGAGAGATATAACACCGGAAGTCGTGACCGGGTTCTGCGATAAACTGATCCCGGGGGTAATGGACAATATCAGGATCAAATACGGTCAGACCATCCCCAACGCGCTTCTTTCAAGAAGCGTCGCCGGAGTAAAAGAAAAGACCCTGATCTACTCGCTTCCGGGCAGCGTCAGGGCCGTTGATGAATATATGAACGAAATATTTTTGACCTTAGACCATCTTATTAAAATGGCATACGGCGGTAGTCACTAGCTATTCTCCGTCCTGAGCCGCTTTCCTTGCAGCCTTTTTCTTGGCTCTTCTTTCCGCTTTTCTCCTCTGCGCTTCTTCGTCTATCTTGGGCTCGTAAGGTATTGCGTTTACCGTACTTACAGTTTTAACTGAATTGTCCGGCATGTTGAAATACTGATATTTAAGGAAAATGAAAGATTCCTTTCCGAGAACCGGAAAGTCGGTGTCGTCAGGTATCGGGATCTGTTTTATATAAAATCCGTCATTCTTACGCCACTTTTCCATATCAACAAGGAATATCGACTCATAAGGATCATATTTTGCCATAAGCAGAAGATCATCGGAAACAAATGAGATACCCTGGTCTTTTGTGGCCACATCGCCGAGAATATAAGGCGAACTTGAATTTTCTTCGATCCTGGCTTTCATTGATCCCTGGCTGTTGATCTGTATATCCGCCGTCTGAAGGTTAATTATATTCATCCTCTTTTCCCTGAACGAGTTCGGTGTCTTCTGGATAGGCAGCGCGGCGCAGTAATACAGCCTTTTTCCCGAAGGCCCCCACTGGTAAGGATAATCCCTGTATCCGGTCAGCTTGTCGACCAGGGCAGATTTACCGGTCTTGCTGTTGAAAGCAACCAGCGAGTATTTTGCGTAACCGTAATCTTCATTAAATTCATCGCTGAAACTTAAAAAAGCGATCATGTCCGGGTCTTCCGGTGAACATACAGGCTTGATCTGATCGTATTTTTTATTGAAAAGTACTTCATATTTAACATTTATAAAACCGTCCTCTTCATATTTGAATATATTCCCGGCTACCGCAATATTAAAATACTTGTTGTACTTCTCCTTTATATTCTCTTTTTCGATCTTAACTGTAAAATAAAGATCTTCACCCGTAGAATTGAAGTCCGCATAGAGGCAGTGGTTTATGGTTTTTTTAGGTTCTGCGAACTGGATCCTCGTGATCGAGACCGGCTCCTCTTCCATAAAATAAGGATCTTTGATATCGGCTATGAATATCTGCTCTCTGTTCTCGTAGCCGTTGGAATAAAATACGAACATATTTTTTGAAGGATGCCAGTTCACACCTCTGTCCATGACGGGAAAAGGTATCATTCTTATATTATTTTCATAATCGTCGACAGGTGATATCTGGACAAGAAATTCCGATTCCATATTAAAAAGGAACAGTCTTACGGACTCACTGCCCGGAACACTCGCTTCGAAGCTTATGATGTTGCCGTCAGTAGGCGACTGCTGAAGGTTGGATATATATCCTTTTATTTCCGGATCGTCCCCGCCCAGAAGCTCTTCGACCTTCACGTTTTTTCCGTCGAATATATTATTGAGCAGTTCCGGCAATTTTTCAGTTATATCAGGCGGTGTTACGACAGGTTCGACAGCCTGTACAAGATCTCCGTCACCGGTTGTAACTTCCGCATCCGTCTGACCGCTGTAGGCAGAAGTCTCAGGCTCAGGTTCAGTTCCCTGTATAACGACATCAGCACCTTCGCTGTTGTCGATCAGATCTCCTCCGAATCCGCTGAATTCGCTGCTGCCGTCGTCGAATGCCGACTGACCGTTACAGAATAAAGCTGCAGAAATGATCAAGGTTAAAATTATTTTTTTCATAGCACGCCCCCGTTTATTTTGGATCACCGTCTTCAGTCTGCTCAAACAGATCGGGCTGCAGCTTTATTTCGGTCTTCTCCTCTTTTTCAGCCCTGATCTTAATAATGTTCTTGTTGGACAATCTTACTCCGTTAGCCGAAAGTCCTTTTATTTTATAATCCGCCAGATCGAATTCCACGATGAAATTCCTCATCTTTTTAGTCGCTTCAAGTTCGCAGGTAAAATGTAGATCCGTCCTTTTAGTAAAATATTCCATCCTGCATCCTTCAGGATAATACCTGTACTCTTTATCGAGTATATATTTGATCTCATTAAACCTTTTTAAGTAGCACCAGTTCGTTTTTTTGTCGCGGTATATTAATGAAAACACAACTCCCTCAAGCCTGTTGGTCGCATCGAAATACTGCAGCCCGTTGCCTATGAACTCTTTTTCGTGCACCTTGACCACTTTATGGATCCCGCTTTTGAACATGAGAAGAACATGAGAAAATTCACTCACCATTATATATTCATCTGATTTGACATTCGTGCCCAGATAACCGGCCGATCTGTCATAATAAAGTTTGATGTTCTCTATTGCCGCGTCTTTGGCAAGAAGCGTCTCGATACTGTCGATCTTTGTGCGTCTCTGGTGATTTTCGCCGTACTTTTCCATAATGTCTTTTATGTAGTCAACAGTGAAAGCGGCGATCCTTCCAAGGTTCTTATTGACCTGCTTTATTTCTTTTTCTATATCTTTCAGCTCTTTCTTATTTTTGTCGATATCGAATCTGGATATCTTCTTTATAGGCAGGAGCAGGAGTTTCTCCACATCATCGTATGTGACCTCCCGGTAAAATTGAGACTCGTAGTGAATAAAAGAATCTTTTACCGTATTGAGTATCATCGTGTAATTCTTAAGCTCCTCGATCTTCTTATATATCCTTTCCTCGACGAATATCTGGGCAAGGGTCCTTGCGAGATACCTTTCTTTGAGCTGCCCGAGTTTAATTTCAAGCTCCGTTTTCAGATAAGACACAAGATTGTCGGTAGTCTGCCTGATAATATCCGTAACCGTAGAAATAACAGGCACTTTATCATTGATAACCAGCAGAGACACCGATATGCTTTTTTCGCATTCAGAGAAAGCGTAGAGCGCGGAGATCGCCTCTTCCGAATTATATCCTCTGGCCAGATTTATCTCGATCTCGACTTCAGAAGTCGTATAGTCGTTAATTGAAGCGATCTTTATCTTGCCGGATTTTGACGCTTTTTCAACAGATGCTATAAGAGATTCTGTTGTTGTTCCGAACGGGATCTCTCTTATTACGAGTTTTTTATCCGTCGGAGCTTCGATTACGGCCCTGACCCTGACCTTCCCGTTCCCGTCCGCATATTCACCCGCGTCAAGTATACCGCCCTGAATAAAATCCGGGAAAAGTTTGAATTCTTTTCCCTCAAGGTAATCTATCTGCGCCTGGAGAACCTCATTGAAATTGTGCGGAAGTATCCTGGTCGACATCCCGACCGCTATACCTTCTACTCCCAGAAGCAGCAGAACGGGTATCTTTGCGGGGAACGCGACGGGCTCCTGGTTCCTTCTGTCATACGAGTCAGTGAATTCAGTGATCTCTTTATTGAAAAGGACTTCTTTTGCGAGCGGGGTCAGCCGGGCTTCTATGTATCTTGAAGCCGCCGCACTGTCACCGGTGATAATATTCCCGAAATTACCCTGAGTATCAATGAAAAGGTCTTTTGAAGCCAGTCCGACCAGCGCGTCCCCGATCGAGCTGTCCCCGTGAGGATGGAACTGCATCGTGTGCCCGACTATGTTGGCCACTTTATTAAACCTTCCGTCGTCCATCCTGAACATCGAGTAAAGCACTCTTCTCTGGACAGGTTTCAGACCGTCCCTGATATCGGGAATGGCTCTGTCCTTTACGACATAGTTCGCGTATTCCAGAAAATTTGAATCCAGCAGTTTTTTTAGATTACCCATCCGTTACCGGTCCTTTACAAATAACTGTTTATCATGTCCCTTAATTTTTTAGCCTCTTCGCCTGCTCTTTCGGCGAAATCAGGTCCGTCGGAAGCGAATATTATTCCCCTGGATGAATTTACCAGAGCGAGGACATCATCCTTAACGAATCCGTATTTAACGGTGTTCTCCAGATCGCCCCCCTGTGCTCCTATACCGGGTATCAGATACGGCATGCCGGGAGCGAGCTTTCTGATGCCTTCGAACATCTGCGGATGCGTCGCGCCGACAACAAGGCCGCAATTGTTCTTTATGTTCCATGAATTTATTTTCTCAATGACGATCTCATAAAGAAATCTTCCGTCTCTCATTTTCTGCATCTGAAAATCAAAAGAACCCTTGTTGGAGGTCAGCGCAAGTATAAAAACCCCTTTATCCTCTCTTTCCAAAAACGGGGTTACCGAATCTTCGCCCATATACGGACTTAATGTGATCGCATCGCAGTTGAAGGTCTCAAAAAAAGCGTGAGCGTATTTTTTTGAGGTGTTGCCTATGTCGCCCCTTTTTGCGTCCGCTATCTTAAGCACATCTCCGCCCATCATTTCAAGAGTTTTTTCAAAATACTCAAAACCTTTCGTTCCGAACTGCTCATAGAACGCCAGATTGGGCTTATATGCCGCAGTAAATTCTTTTGTAGCTTCGATTATCTCTTTATTGAACTTGAGAACGGGATCTTTTTCATTCCTGAGTATCTGCGGAAGTTTACCGGGTTCGACATCCAGTCCCACGCATACAGCTGATCTTTTTGCCTTTATTGTATTTATTACTTTACGATTAAAATCCATATTATTCCCCGTTGTTTATCGTGAACCCGAAACAAAGTCCTTTGAGTTTTTTACCGCCGATCTCGTATGTCTTTGTCGTGATGAGTTTTCCGCCCATTTTTCTGTAAAACCCTTTTGAGGCGTTATCCTTCAGCACCCAAATAATATACGAAAAAATTTCTTTTTTTCGAAACATTTCTTCAAAATACTTTAAAAAAATCCTTCCCAGACCCTTTTTCTGATGCTCCTTCAGAATATAAACCGCTTTTATTTCGCCTTTATACCCTTCTGTCCGTTTGGAGAATTTTCTTACCTCTCCTCCGGCGCAGAAACCTACTGTTTCATCATTTTTTTTTGCCACCAGAACTGTGTTCCTGAAATCACTTTTACGCCCGGATGTAAAAAATTCCTTCCATTTCTCAGCACTTTTTTCATAGCTTAGAGCACAGAGTTTTTCATCGGGCATGATGCCTTTATAGGTCGTCCTCCAGCAGTCAACTTGGACCTCCGCTATGCCGCAGACGCTCCTTATGCCGGCTTTCTTTATTTCATAACCGTCATGCATCAATATTCTGGGCAAAATGACATCTTTCGATTATAAAATCTTTTCTAGGAGGAACTTCGTCGCCCATCAGCATCGTAAATATTCTGTCAGCTTCGACGGCATCCTCGATATTTATCTTTTTAATAACCCTTTTATCAGGATCAAGAGTAGTATCCTTCAATTGTTCGGGGTTCATCTCTCCAAGACCTTTATATCTCTGTACCTGAACTCCTTTCCCGTCCTCTCCGCCAAGCTCTGCTACAAGCTGATCTTTAAGCTCTTCGTTACCGGGATAAACATAATGGGATATTTTTCCCTTTGAAACCTTGTAAAGAGGCGGCATGGCAATATAAACATGGCCTCTTTTTATCAGTTCGGGCATGTATCTGAAAAAGAAAGTGAGCAGCAGTGTGCTGATATGAGCGCCGTCTACATCGGCATCGGCCATACAGATGATCTTGCCGTAGCGGAGTTTTTCGAGAGCAAAACCGTCGCCGCTGCCGTTTCCTGAAGGCGTTGCCGACTCTCCGTTAGAGTTGACAGCATAGTCCGCTTCGTTCTCTCCGATACCTGTTCCGATAGCGTTTATCAGGCTTTTGATCTCTTCGTTGGCCAGCATTTTGTCAAGACGGGCTTTTTCCACATTAAGTATCTTGCCTCGCAACGGCAGGATCGCCTGATATTTTATATCCCTTCCGTCAACTGCGGATCCGCCTGCGGAGTCCCCCTCGACTATGAAGAGTTCGCAGTCCATCGGATTAGTACCTTTCATGCAGTCGTAGAGTTTGGCCGGCATCGAACCACCCTCAAAAGCTGATTTTCT
>DAIMKZ010000092.1:0-9531 GCA_036721445.1 Candidatus Delongbacteria bacterium | reverse complement strand
GTTTTTGAGAAATATAGTGTTTTCGAACAGCAATGCAAGCAAAAATAAAAATATGGCCGGCAGCAGAAAAAGGTGATATTTTTCGTGGAACCGCTTATATGATTTAATTTCGATCTTCGTTTTTTCCAGCTCGTCTATCTCTTTGTATATGCTGGCGAGCTTATCTTTATCAGTGGCTCTATAGAACTTACCGCCTGTAGTCGAGGCTACTTTGGTCATCATCTCCTCGTCGATCTTGAACTCGACCTCGCGGAGCACGGTCTGTCCGAACGGCGTCTGGAACGGGTAAGGCGCTCTGGATTTACCTATGCCTATAGTATATATCTTCATCTCCATAGCGGAGGCAACTTCAGCAGCCGTTTCCGGGCTCACCTCGCCCCTGTTGTTGTCGCCGTCCGTCAGTAAGATGATGACCTTGCTCTTGGCGTCGCTGCCTTTGAGCCTGTTGACCGAGGTGATGATGCCCGAACCTATCGCCGTCCCGTCCTCGATCACGCCCATCTTAATGTTGCGCGTCAGCTCGTTCAGTATCCCGTAGTCCGTTGTCAGCGGGCACTGAGTATACGCTTCGCCTGCGAACAGCACCATTCCGATCCTGTCGTTCTTCCTGCCGTGAATGAACTCCCGCGCCACGTCCAGTGAAGCTTCGAACCTGTTCGGAGTAAAATCCTGCGCCAGCATGGATGTCGAGATGTCCAGCGCGAGCATGATATCGATACCCTCGGTCGTGGTCTCGGACGACTCGGAGGTGGACTGCGGACGGGCGAGCGCCAGTATCATCAGGACGGCCGCGATGAACTTTATCACATAGGGAGTTTCGATGAGCCTGACCCTGAGTGTTTTCTTCACGCCCGAGAAAGTCTCCGAACCTGAAAATCTTATATGCGGCCGTTTCTGCCTGATAAAATGGTAAAGCAGCGCGATAACAGGCACAAATAAAAAATACAGGTAATGCGGATCTGCGAATTTGAATATCATTTTGTCTTACCGTTCGTTTCTTCTTTCAGTTTATCTACTGCCTTATATGCGAATTCGAGGAAGGACTTCAGCTCTCCTTCAAGAGGTATGAACTTGGCGTATTTCACAAAGTCGGTCACCTCAAGCAGCTTGTCGGATTCTTCCAATGTTTCCGCATCCGTCACCCTCGACCGTATTTCGGCTTTAAGTTCTTCCGTAGGCAGCTCTGCACCGGGGAAGTCGAACCTGTCCTCCAGAAAGTTCCTGAATATCAGCGATAATTCCGCCGCGAACTCCTTGAACTCCCCTCTTTCGAGATAATTCTTCTCTTTCAGCTTATCCAGCATCTGAAATGCAATAACATGAGCGGGGATCTTTTTTTCAACAACAACTTCGCCGGCACCGTTCTTTCTTTTTTTCCTTCGGGCCATCAGCCATACCGTTAATCCAAGCAGCACGACAAGAGCGATAAAGGACGCCGCATACCACTTTTCACGCACCGACATCTTATACACCGCTATATCTTTGATAGGAAGTACCATACCGAGTGAGTCGAGAGACATCTGCTTCTGATTGCCAAGAGAGTCCACAACCGTCACTTTGGCTTCTTTTATGATCGACTTTACATTGACCCTGATCGAATCGCTCTTGAACTCGAACACGTCCTCGCCTTTCACAAAGGAATATTCGAGCGGTCCGAAATAATGCTCACCTTCTTTGGCGAACACGGCGTAATCGTTCTGGAAAACCTCTTTTATTAGCCCCGCATCGTTGCCCTGAGATTTTACCACCGACTCCACAAGCTCGAAATCCTCGTTCTGCGTGTTCTGTATCCTGCTCAGATCGACGACCGCTCCTTCGGGATAGTCTATCTCGACCGTGATCCTCAGTCTTTCGCCTGTATAGAGTTCCGTTTTATTCGTGAATATCTTTATCTCAGCGCTTAATGCAAAGGTCAACGCCAGTATTATAAGTGTAAATTTCTTCACTTTTTCGTTTTCCTCTTTTTGAAAAATGCCACGAGCGGATGAATGTAAGGCTTATTGATCTCCATACTTATACTTTCCACCCCGTTCTTTCTGAAGAGCTTCGATTTCAAAGCTGTTTTTTTATCGATATTTGATTTAATGATCTCCCGGTTGGTCCTGCTGCTTAAGTCGATAAGGATGCTCTTACCTGTTTCGTTGTCGTAAAACTCGTAAAGTCCCTTTCCGGGCAGTTCGCGCTCTCTTTTATCGTAAAGGTCAATAGCTACAAGATCGTGCTTTTTCGAGACTATCTGAAGACCTTTTTCGTAATTATCGTCCATGAAGTCTGATATCAGGAACGATATTGCTTTCTTCTTCTGGACATTGTTCAGGTATTCGAGCGCGTTCTCTATTGAAGTACCCTGCGATACCGGTTTGAAGAACAGAAGCTCCCTGATTATCCTGAACACATGGCTTCTTCCCTTTTTCGGCGGTATGAATTTTTCTATTTTATCAGAGAACAGGATCAGCCCCACCTTGTCATTGTTCTTTACCGCCGAGAACGCGAGAAGTGCGGCTATCTCAGCGGCTATCTCCCTTTTTAGCACATCTTCCGAACCGAAGCTGCCGCTCGCGGAAATATCGACGACCAGCATAAGAACAAGTTCACGCTCCTCTTCGAAGACCTTCACGAAAGGTTTTCTCATCCTCGCCGTCACGTTCCAGTCAATGGATCTGATATCGTCCCCGTATGAATATTCCCTCACCTGGGAAAAATTCATTCCGCGCCCTTTGAATACAGAGTGATATTCTCCGCCGAAGAGCTCATTTACAGCCTTACGGGTCTTGAGGTCGATGAACCTGACCTTTTTTAGTATTTCCTTCTGTTTTTCTCTTTCTTCCATAGCTGTTTACGGGATCTCTACCGTATCGAATATTTTTTTAACGATGTCTTCCGAAGTGATCTCTTCCGCTTCGGCTTCGTAAGTGACACCTATCCTGTGGCGGAGAACATCCATTCCGATCGCCCTTACATCCTCCGGGGTCACGAAACCTCTGCGTTTCATGAAAGCCTGAGCCTTAGCCGCCATAACAAGATAGATCGACGCTCTCGGTGAAGCCGCGTATCCTATCAGAGATGCAACATCTTTCAGACCGTATTTCTCCGGTGTTCTTGTCGCGTTCACAATATCTATAATATATTTTTCAACTTTTTCGTCAATATAGATCTCTTTTACTATCTCTCTTACCCTCTTAATTTCTTCAGGAGTGATCACAGGCTTGACATCCGCCTTGTCCTGAGCCGTCACCCTTCTCATGATCTCCAGCTCTTCCGCCGGAGTAGGATAAGTGATCTTCAGTTTGAGCATGAACCTGTCCACCTGTGCTTCGGGCAGAGGATAAGTTCCCTCCTGCTCGATAGGGTTCTGAGTCGCGAGCACTAAGAACGGTTCTTCAAGATAGAAAGTGTTCTCGCCGATAGTCACATGCTTTTCCTGCATAGCTTCCAATAGCGCTGACTGCACCTTTGCCGGCGACCTGTTGATCTCGTCCGCAAGAATAATATTGGCGAATATCGGACCCTTCTTAGTCTCAAAATTATTCGTGTTCTGATTGTATATCATGGTACCGATAAGGTCGGCGGGAAGAAGATCAGGCGTGAACTGGATCCTCTGATACTTCACATCCACAGCTTTCGCGAGAGTTTTTACCGTTTCCGTCTTTGCAAGCCCCGGAACACCCTCAAGAAGCACATGCCCGCCAGTAAAAAGACTCGTCAACAGCCTGTCCACCATATATTTCTGACCCACGATCACCTTGCCGATCTCCATCGACAGAATATCAAGGAATTTGCTTTCCCTTTCGACTTTCTCCGTTATTTCCCTGATGTCCGAATTCATAGCCGCTCCTTTATGCTTAAATTTAAATATTTTTCGTGCCTTATACTATGCCTGAGTCCATTTGTTCTGTAAGAACATGGAGAATTTATTCAATTTCCGATAAATCCACCGTAATTATCTCTGTTTACGATCAATGAGCTGCTGTCCGGATAAGTTTCTTCAAATATTTTAGGTATCTTAACCTTTTTAATATCTCCCCACTTAAACTCGCAGGCCAAGAGATTCCCGTCAGATTCCTCAAGATAGTCTATCTCCTGCTGGTCGGTCGTTCTCCAGAAATATTTATTACAGTATCTTAATTTGTAGCTGTTCTGCTTCATTCTTTCCGAAACAAGATAATTTTCCCATAACTGCCCGACATCGTCTCTGAGTTCGATGCTTTTGAAATTCGAAATAAGTGCGTTCCTCACGCCGTTGTCATAAAAGAATATCTTTCTTGACCTTTTGAGCTCCTTTCTGAGATTGCGGCTGAAAGCGGGCAGTCTGAAAATGATAAACGCCCGTTCAAGTATAGTAATATAGCTTTCAACAGTATCATTCTTAAGCTCCGTGATCCTGCCGAGCTCATTATATGACACTTCCCTTCCTGCCTGAAAAGCTAGAGCCTGAAGAAGTTTGTGAAGTTTATCGGATTTCTGGATCCTGTTCCACATCAGAATATCTTTGAACAGATAACTGTTTATGATCTCACCGAGCACCTCCCTTTCTTTTCCGGGAGATGTGACAACCTCCGGGTAGTATCCGTAGATCAGCCTGTGAGGAAGAAGTCTTTTCTCCTCCCTTACGCCCAAATGATCCGACAGTTCCGCGAACGACAATGGAAAAAGATGAAACTCCCTTTTCCTGCCTGTCAGTGTTTCAGTAATTTTATTTGTCAGTTCGAACGAGGACGATCCAGTGGCAATAATATTGACACTTTTAATATTATCCGTAATCAGCTTAAGCTTGCTGCCGATATCAGGTATCTTTTGAGCCTCGTCAATGATAACAGTAGAACTTTCGCCGAACATCGCTTTCAGCTTCGTAGAACTTACACCTTCGAACTCAGCCACATCGCCGGGCTCATCGCCGCTGTACCATAAAACGCTTTTATCACCGTCAAAGATATGATGAAGAAGTGTCGTCTTTCCTGTCTGCCTCGGTCCCAGGATTATCTTGGCTTTTCCGTTCCTTTCCTTCAGCTCACGCCCTATCTGTCTGGGGATATAAGATGAATCCATAACTCCTCCCGGTACGAGATTTTACATAAATATATAAAATATTAAATTATTCGTCAAGCACAAATTGGAGTTTTTTAGCTAATTTTCTCCAAGACTTTGGAGTTTTTTAGCTGATTTTTACCAATCCAATGGAGTTTTTGATGTATATCCAGTCCTTTATTTAAGTCTGTCGAACCTGACGGAGAGCTTCTCCCCATCCTCTTTTACCGTACCGGATTTTTCATCGCAGTCCCCGTTCTTGTCCGTTCTCATTACAACCATGTTCGAACTGCTCTGCAGACCTCCCTGGGTATCGGTTCCGCAAAGAATGAAAGACCCGTCCGAAAGAGGCGTCATATTGAACAGCGGTCCGCAGTTATAACTGTGTTCGGACTCCACCGTCAGTGAAGAATTTATTTTTATCATGACCCCGGTATCATCATAGTCTATGCCTGTTCCGTAAATATAATCGCCGGAAGCTGTTATACGAATTATATAATAACCGCTCATACTCGCGGAGCCGGCAAGGCTGCCGTCGTATCCGAATTTTAACAGTCTTGAGTAATCCTCGTCGTACACATAGATGCAGTCCGCTCCCGCGATTATCTGGCTTGAATCATATATCGAGGTCGTGCCGAACAGTTCGTCGCTCTGGACGACACCGTTCGCGTCAAGCTTAACCCTTCTCGTGTCGCCGTAATAATCGCCGTAAAGAATGACCGGCTCTCCGTTCGCATCAAGATCGACGCACATCCAGTCTGCATTATAGTTATAATAAGCGTACAACAGTTCACCTGCCGAACTTACTTTGCAGACAGACGGACAGTCGTCGTAGTCACCCTGCACGAAGATGCTGCCGTCAGGTGCGATCTCAGACCTTACGGCCCATGAGCCGTATCCGGTACCGTACGTTTTTTCCCATATAACGTTCCCGTCAAAGTCGAGCTTTATCATATAGATATTATAAGACCCGTCATATGTGCCGCCGGTTATATAGATGTTTTCGCTGTCGTGAACTACGGAGTTCCCGTATGTGACCGCGTTTTCCGGACCGGCCATTTTCTGCCAGATGACATCCCCGTTCAGATCTGTCTTTATCACCGATATCTGAGCGTAGTCCATATATGCGTCCCAGCACGGTCCGACCGTCACGAGAGAATTGTCGGGCAGATCGGTCACTGAGTTAGCCCATTCGGCGCCTGCGCCGTAATCGAATACGTTGAGCCATGTGATCTCGGTAATTCCCACATAGAGTTTCTTGGCCGCTGTCCAGTCCGCCGTTATTTCTGCCTTGTTAACCGCGTTCATCCTGACAAAATACACCTTGTTCTCAAGCGTTCCGAAAGAGATCAGGTCGGCTGTTGTCGTTGCTTCTGAAAGCACGGTAGTGAAAGTTTTTTCTTCTGATATCTGCACGGTATATTCTTCCGCGTTGACAACAGGATCCCAGTCCAGCGTCACTTCTCCTCCTTCAGGATAGATATAGCCCGATGCCGGAGTAGTATATACCGGATAGAGCCTTGATGAAGAGTCCACGCTGAAAGTGAGCACGGTAGACTGGTCCTGAATACCGCCGTCGTCTGTAGTCACCGCTATCATCGTGTGATCTTTTCCGTCGTTATAGAAAACAGGATTGAAGCTCCATTTAGAGACGCCCCTGCTTATTCTGCCGACCTCTGCGCCGTCTATCATGATCTGAACGTACTTGAGGTCGTCGTCGTTCAGAATGCTCATTGTAATATCCGTAACATCCTTCAGTACCGATCCCGACGCCGGGCTCAGTATCTCTATCTTTGTCGAAGCTTCAGGATCTGTGGTGATCTCGCAGCCGGAAAAAACGGCCCCGACCGCCATTGCTGTTATCATTGCCCATACCGAAACCTTCATCAACTAACCTCCGGTTAAATAAAAACTTTGCCTTCTTTTCGAACGAATTTCTGAAATAAACTAACTCGATGTCAAATTACGCCAATAAAACATCCGGCGCAAGAATTTTTTTTGATATTAATAGGATCATACCGACAAGCATTCCTTGTGAGTTACCATTTTTAGAAACTCGGAAATTCCGATTTTCTTTGAGCTCTTTCTTAGAAACACCATCCGCGCCGTAAGGATCGATCGCCCTTGCCAGCCGTCCCCTCCCCCGTGCCGTCCGCACAGATCACAATACGCTTTTCCATTTGGGGGGCTCCTTTTATATTGGGTTAGACCCTTTATTTATAGAATTCACAAAATGTGAGCCTATTTTCTTCTAAAATACATACCAAAACACATAAATATGGTTGAAAGTAGTATTGTAATATAGCTATATTCTAAATCTATATTAGGAATTACACCTACTGCGAGGGCAAAAACACTACAAAGTAATAGTCCGATATTTACAATTTTATAATTAGGTTTAAAACCAAACAATAATAATAACAAAAACGGCGAAAATGCGAACACCATATTACCCAAAAATATTGCTATCGATAAAATATCCGAATATAAATTCGATATCACCAGCAAAATTATACACCAAAAAAATAATGCTTTATTATATAATTTTTTGCTTTTATCTTCCTTCTTACGAATACCATTTATTATCCTTACCGATAAAATAGCTGACCCATAGATAAATGTATCCGCTGTTGACAAAATTGCAGATATTATTGCAATAAGCATTGGAAATCTAAAATATCTTGGTAATAATTCAGTATCAAAAAATTTAACAAATGCTACATCCGGAATAATAGTATCCGAAAAAGATAAATGTACAATTTCACTGATTGAAAATATACCTAATGATGAAATTAAAATTATTATACAAGAAAGAATAAGTATTCTTAATGAATCTTTACCGCTTTTTATTAAAGCATACCTTTGCCATATATCAAGTGAACCTATAACAAGTAAAAATCCGAAAAGACAAAAAAGAATGGCTTTACTAATTGAAAAGTCATCATAGATTATTTGACTATCTACAATTTGAATATCTTTATTAACTCCAACTACAAAATAATATATTGCAATAAACAATAATGGTACAATAACACAGATCATTTGAATAATATCTGTTTTTATAACACCAGAAAACGCATGCTTATAAGTGTACAATAAAATAGTTATTACCATTAAAAAAGTACTCATCAAATACGAAATGTCTGAAATTTGGCTCATTAAAATACTTCCTGCGATAATTTGAATTAATGATACCGCTAAAAATCTTACCAGATTTGATGACAAAAAAATCAATTGAGTTGAACTGGGATAGTTCTCATACACTAATCCACTTCCTATATATTTACTATTCATTCCAATAATTGCCGGATTTAAAATATGAAATAATAGTAACCCTAACAAAACACCAATGAAATATACTAGTGTTACACTCCCATATTTATATGAAAACCCAGTAAATGTAACAAAAGTATTACCACCGACTAGACCAGCAACAATTGATAAAGAAAGTGCAAACCAACTTGAAGTATTTGAGTCCCATGGCTCATTTTTATCATTGGATACTAATATCCATGTGAATATTAATAGGATGTAAATAAGGAAGAAAATTGTCATGAAAGATACCTCAAAAGAATTTTATGATTTATTATCTTATTTATTTCGCATTTAAATGGATAAACATAATCTTTCACCTCGTTACAAAAAAAACTATCCCCACACATTCTAAAACCAAGATAGTTATATATTGGAACATGAATTTTGCAACAATTCAATGCAATTTCTTTATATCCTTCATTGTATAAAGATTTAACGACATTTGCACAAAGCCTTCTATCAAAACCTCTATTTCTGTGTTTCTTCAAAACACATAATTTAGAAATATAAGAGCATGATTCAGGATGTAAAACCGAATAATGCTCCCTTAATTCTAATTTTAGCGAATTATAAGGTGTTGTTCTACACTGTCCAATAATTTTAAAGTCATGATCTAATATAACATGATACCGTGTACCTTTAGTATCATCAATAAACCGATCGTTTTCGTCAATTGTTCTTTTTAATTCAGATACAAATATTTTCTCCTTGATTCTTATGTTATTAGCTGACGGAAGAAAAAATTTATAACGATAAGTTCTTAGATTAATATCACCTTTTCTACTTGTTTGCGGAATATTCCAAAAACCATTACCTTCTCCTTGTTTTATATTTATTGAAACAAACAACTCCATTGTAACAATCCTAGGAAAACTTTCTCCAATGTGCCTAATGCTGTTATTTATTTGTTTATTTTTGCCTTTTTGTATGAAAGTCCTCGAAACAAGATTACATGTAGCTGTTAACCAAACAGTCCAAAACTGTTCTTCAACTATTCTAGCCTTTATTATGTCATAAACAAAGACTGAAAAAGGTTCATCTCCAATCAAATCTGTAAATAAAGTGTTTACTGCAGAGCCATTAATAATGTCCCCATTTTGATAAAGATAGATTAGGCCTCGAGAATGCAGTTTTAAATCTTTTATATTAAGCAATGAATTAAGATCATTTAACTTAAATTCCCAAACACCC
>DAIMKZ010000091.1:0-9551 GCA_036721445.1 Candidatus Delongbacteria bacterium | reverse complement strand
ATCCGTCCTGATCTTCAGCTTCAGGTTTTGGAAAAAATGGGGAAAAGGCCGGAGCTGGTTATTTCCGATACAATGAACTTTTGGATCCACAGCGATCCAGTTCAAGTCGCTAATGTGGTAAGAAAATCGGATATTTTTATTATAAACGATTCCGAACTCCTTCTGATGACAGGAGAAAATAATTTTCTTTCCGCGGCAGACATGATACTGGAGGAATGCTCGCTGCTGAAAGCACTTATCGTTAAGCTGGGCAAATACGGAGTTTATGCTACCGACGGTAAAGAGGAGTTTTTTCTGCCCGCATTCCCTTTAAGACAGGTCGCCGACCCTACTGGAGCAGGGGACAGTCTGGCGGGCGGATTCGCAGGATATCTGGCTAAGACCGGTGATTTCAGTTTCAATAATATAAGAAAAGCGTGTGTTTACGGTTCAATAACCGCATCGTACTCCGTAAACGATTTTTCGATAGAAGGGCTGAAGGAATTTGACGCGGACGACATTCATCTTGAGTATGAAACTTTCAGGAATTTAACGCAATTTTAGATCGTTAATATATTCGATCCGTTTATTTAATATGTTCTTTTCTTTATCAGTAAGTTTGAGTCCGAGCGCCTTATTTCTGAAATTTCTGCTTTTTTCATGATCAGATGTTTCATAGTATATTCTCGAAAGAAAATAACAGGAATTGAAAAGATCAATATTTGAGTACTTTTCCTTCATATTTTCTATCTTTGTTAAAAGTTTTAAATATAATTGTTCAGCATCATAGTATTTTTTTTGTTCGAACAGTGCCCTGGCTTTAAGAAACAGAAAAAGATGTGACGAAGGATATTTTTCAAGAGCGAGATCTGCCATTTCTTCAGCTTTCCCGAATTTTTCGTAATCGATATAGATCCATCCCAGAGTCGATATTGCCAGGTACCTGCTGAAGTTCGATCTTTCGATGCTTTCAGAGACGATCTTAACGGCCTCAGGTCTTTTATCCCATATCCAGCTTATAATTTCACTTCTGTAGAACAGGTAGGTGCCGTACAGAAGTTTTGCGTCGCCTGTCTCGAGAGACTCTTTGATGTATGATATGCCGTCAAGTGTTTTAGAGAGAGCGGAAAATCTTCTGCCGTCCCTGCTTAAGAGGTATCCTCTGTTTATCAGCGATGCACCTTTATAAAAGTTCATCCAGGGGTCGTTTTTGTCGAAACCTAGGTGAAAATCCGCTTTTTTTTCGGCAGAATTGTAATAGAGTACGATCTTGGAGTCAAACTTGTCGGTCTCGTAAAAAGAGGCAAGAAAATTATAATAGTAGCCCATGAAAAAAGGTCCCGCAGGGTGATCGGGATAAGTTTCATTTATAGAGCTGAAAATTAAAAAAGCGTCTTCGAATTTTTCATTGTACATCATATCAACGGCCGAATTGATCCGGCTTAACTCTTTATTTTCTATATCCGATGCGAATACCTGCAGAAAGCATAAAAATATCGACAGTATCACTCCCGGATATCTCATTTTAAAGCTCCTTTCAATGATCTGATATCACTGCTTGACGGAGACTGATGTACTTCAAGACCGAATTGCGGAATCACAGCAAAAATATGATCAAATATATCAGCCTGTATTTCTTCGTACTGTACCCAGCGGTTGTCGTTCGCGAAAACGTAGATCTCTATCGGAAGTCCCGCCGGTCCGGGAGGGAGCTGCCTTACAAGCAGTATCATATCTTTGTTTATTTTAGGATGATTTAACAGATAATTTTTGAGATATGCCCTGAAAGTACCGATGTTGGTCAGTTTCCTCTGATTTATCAGATTTTTCTCGGATTCTTCGAAAATTTTATTGTATTCAGCTATTTCGGCAAGTTTTTTAGCTATGTACTCTTTAAGAACGCGGATATTTTTGTAATTATCGATGTCCTGCTGATCAAGGAACCTTATCGATGATATATCTATATTTACCGATCTTTTAATTCTTCTTGAACCGGATTCCGACATGCCTCTCCAGTTCTGGAAAGACTCCTCAATGAACTTATATGTAGGTATGTTTGTGATAGTCTTATCGAAATTCTGTATTTTAACGGTATGAAGCGCAATATCGATTACATCGCCGTCCGCATCGAATTTGGGCATTGTTATCCAGTCGCCGATCTTTATCAGTTCATTGGTCCTGATCTGGACGCTCGCGACAAGAGACAGGATCGTGTCTTTAAAGATAAGAAGCAGGATCGCGGTGACAGCACCGATCCCGCTCAGAAGAAGAACAGGTGATTTGTCCATCATGACCGAGACAACTATCAGAAAGGCAGTAAGGAATACGATCAGCTTGAATATCTGAAGATAGCCTTTTATAGGTTTGTCTTTTGAGAATGAGTAAGTATTATAGATGTCGTTGAAGGCGTTAGTTAATGAATTTATAAAAAATACGAACAGAAGTATTATCAGAGAAACGATGATCCTTTTTATCAGATCTTCAGCCGACAGGAAAAAATGCGAGAAATTGTAGATTATTATTGCGGGGATAAGAGTTATCAGTTTTTCGAAGACCCTGTGCTCAAAGAGTTTGTCATCCCACTGGTTCTTTGTTTTGGAGACAGTTTTTTTGATTATTCCCAGAACGATCTTTTTTAAAAAAAGGTCAAGAAGATAAGCACCGATCAGCAGAGCGGAAATATTCACAAAGTGCCTGATATTGTCGTTCTCTGATAAAAATTCTCTGATACCGTCCATTATTAATTCCTCTTATTATTGACAGAAGACAAAATACGAAATTATTTGATCTTTTTCAAGAACGCAGCTGAAAATATTATTTAAGGAACCTGTCGAGCCACTCGCACATCTCCGCGAGGACGTGGAGGTTCGCTTCACGGGATTCGTAACCGTGACCTTCATAGGGAAGCATGACCAGCCTTGCAGTTCCGCCGTTGCCTTTTATAGCAGCGTACATTCTTTCGGACTGCATCGGATACGTTCCCGCGTTGCTGTCGTCAGCGCCGTGGATGAGTAAAAGCGGGGTCTTTATGCTGTCAGCGTTAGTGAAAGGTGAGGCCTTATGATAGAAATCCTTTGCCTGCCAGTACGTGCGCTCCTCCGACTGGAACCCGAAAGGTGTGAGTGTTCTGTTGTAGGCGCCGCTGTTGGCTATCCCGGCGGTGAACAGGTCAGAATGGGCTAAAAGGTTCGCGGTCATGAACGCGCCGTAACTGTGGCCGCCGACCGCCGCTTTCGTCCTGTCGATCAGACCGCGTCCGTCAAGATAATCGAGCGCGGCTTTCGCATTCATTACTATCTGACTGATGAACGTATCGTTCCTTTTCTCAATGTCTCCGATCACCGGCATTGACGCGTTGTCAAGCACTACATATCCGTGCAGGGCGAGATATTTTACGGACGCGCCCCAGAACCTCGTGTAAGTGTATTGCGATCCCGTGACCTGACCGGCCGTGGAAAGCTCGACGTATTCTCTCGGATACGCCCAGATCACGACCGGATATTTCTTTCCGGGTTCGTAGTCAGGCGGCAGGTACAGTTTCCCGCTGAGCGTTAAAGAATCTTCACGCATATATGTCACCAGCTCAGTGCGGATTTCTCTGACTTCAGGTGCGTGATCGTAATTCGAAGTGATCTGTTTCCGCTGACCTGTCGATATGTCTAAAGTAAAATAATTCCTCGGTTCTTCCGGCGTCTCTTTTGTAATGACGATCATGTCCGTACCTGTTCCTGCAAATCCCGAAAAATTCTCGTACTCTTTATCTGAACACCTGAACAGCAGCTGTTTGTTCCCGGTTGCCGGATCGAAACTCTGCAGGAACGGAAAATTGCCTTCAGGAGAATAACCCTGACCGTAAAGGTAGAACAGCCCGTTTTTGAACCTGATCGCTTCATATCCGTTCGGGAGCCTCGTCGTAACAAAATCGCCGGGATGTTCGTATTTCTCGTTCTCGCTTCTTGTGAAAAGGAGTTTATCGTCCGCGCTTCCGTCATACGATCCGAAATAAGTGCTCATCCATTCATTGTCCCTGTCGTAATCGAGATAGACGAACCTGCCTTTATCCTGGGTGAACCCTGAAATATATCCGCGGTTCTTCGTCTTGAGGAAAAGTGACGATTTCTTTGAAAAGGGAGAGTTCAGTTTATAAAAGCTGTCCCGGAAAGGGACTTTCTTTTTCGGATCTCCGCCGTCATTGGCCTCGGTCCAGCATAACACAGAGCTTTCCTGAGGGATCCAGCGGGGATCTCTTATGCCGATCTCAACTCCGCCGATCGGGATCTCGTCCTGCACTTCTTTCGTCACAAGATTCTTTATCTCTTTTCCTTCAAAGTCAAGGATCAGCCAGCTGTAGCCGAACCTGTAATAGGGAACGGTGAAAGAGTATGGTTCACTGATCTTTCTGACCAGAAAATATTTACCGTCGGGAGACTGAGAGAACGATCTGTAAATACCGGGATCGCCGACAGGTGTTTCCGTGCCTGTTTGTACATCGAGTTTTACGAACTGCGAAGTGAAAAAATATTCGAAAAGCCTGATGTCGAATGCCGACTGTAAAAGGTTAGAATAAGTTCTAAGCTGTGCGGTCCTGCCGGAACTTTCCTCGGCAACCGGAGCAATGTCGGCGACCGTCTTTTCCGGCACAGGATCACTTCCGTAGAAAGGTCTCGGAATGAAAAGCGATCTTGAATCCGTACTCCATTTTATCAGCAGCTCCGACATGCTCATATTGACTTTAGCGGTATCTTTGAAGACCATTCGGCCCGTTTCAATGTCGGCAACGCGGAGATATACGCCGTCTTTAAGCTGCGACAGATAAGCGATATACTTTCTGTCGGGAGATATTTCAAAATCCAGTACCGCTTTCTCATCGGCAGGCGTTATTTCCGTCCGTTCCAGAGTGTTGAGATCGACTGTCTTCAGATATTTTTTTGCGAACCGTGTTTTCTCCGAATGCAGACCGGGAAAGATTATATTGCCTGCAAGAGACAGTTTGTCTCTGGACAGGTCTTCCAGAGTTTCATACCGTTCGTATGTGTATTCTATTGCTTTATCCGTACCGCTGACAACACTCATAAGCTGATCGTCCGGAGCGTCGAATACTTTCAGTATCTCATCGGGCGGAAGTTTAAATCCTTCCGAAGCAAAAATGATCGTAAAAGCCGGTATGCAGATCATTAAAAGCGCGATTTTCTTCATGCAGTTCACCTTTTTATTCTTTATTTACAAGCGGGATGAGCATTATGACAGGGATCGTGCCGATGACGTAGACCATTCCCGTGACAAGGAAGCACAGTCTGAAATTGTCATCCCCGATAAGAAAACCTCCCAGAACAGCGGATGCGTTCCAGAACAGACCCCACGAGATCGTTTCAGCCGAATTCCATTTTCCCCTGTGCTTTTTTGATACTGTGTCCATGAGAATGGATCTGCTCAATGGCTGGGCTGAATTCATGAGCGAGCCTCTCAAAACGAAAAGGGGCAGAAGGATAATAAGCGGCGGATAGAACGCAATAATGAACAGAAATATAGTGGCAAGCACTTTTACGGCTAGCATGATCTCGACCCTTCCGCGGCTTTCAGAGAATTTCTGGGCAAGTAGTCCGAACAGACCCGTCGTAATAAGAGTTATACCCATGATAACCTGTACCGATACAGGCTTCAGACCGTATACCGATTTGAAGAATACCGGGAAGAACTTGACCGTCATTCCCGCGCCCATGCCTATTATCAGATTTGAGCCGACGAGCAGAAAAGAAATTTTTCTGGCTTTTGAGGCATGATCTTCTCCGTTCTCGCTGATCTCAAGTATAGATTCGCTCTCGTCGCCGAGTGTTCTGTCGTCCTTAAAGAACAGCAGGCTTACAGCCGAAGCGAGAGAGAAGAATATTCCGAAATACATTATCTTGCGCAAGATGGGTATATCCCATTCGTCACCTAATATAAGGAAAAGGATAACGTTAAGGAAAGGCCCTGTCGCCATCGCGATCTGGTCGGTCAGATGTATCTTCGCATAAATACCGGATCTCTTTCCTGAAGCCACGGAATCGGCGAATATCGCTTCGTATGCAGGTCTTGAAAGTCCCTGGAAAGCTCCCCAGAAGAACATCGCTATAAATATCGTGAATATCGATCCCGAATAAAAAAGCAGCAGCATGGCAGTTATACCGATAACCGACGCCGCTTTCAGCATCGAGTCACGCCTGTATCTGTCCGCCAGGAATCCGGAAGGGAAAACAAGAGCCGTCATAGCTATCCCGGTAATGCCTGATGTGATACCAAGCAGCTCGTTCGGGGCAAGTCCGAAGACAGGCTCGCTTTTTTCCGCGGTCAGAACTATGAAAAGGCTGAGAATATTCCCCATCCATATCCCTCTCCCGAAGCCCTGAAGAGCCGTGAAAACGAATGCCAGATGGACATTGTTGTTGGTTATCTTTCTAAGCCGTTTTCTCATAACATCCGTAATTAAATTTTCAATTTTCTGAATATAAAATAAAATTCCAAAAGTCGCTATGAAAAAAAATACCTCTTGACTTTTTGCTTTAAGTGTATTACATTACTGATACACTAATGCAGTGTCTCGTCAAATCAAAAAGGGCGGTAAGATGGACGACAATAAACAAATAATATTCCAGATACAGCCGAGTTCGGGCGTTCCTATATATAAGCAGATAGTGGAACAGGTCGAGCGTCTTGTGGCGAGCGGGAATCTGTCGCCGGGTGATGAAATGCCTTCGGTCAGGAGGGTGGCAATGTACTTCCAAGTCAATCCGATGACGGTCTCCAAAGCTTACAGCATGCTTGAGAATTCTAACATTCTCGAAAGGAGGAGAGGACTCGGGATGTTCGTGTCGACCGATATTAAATCGAGCAAGACGTTAAAAGAAAGAATAGAGATCATAAGGCCCGGACTTGAGGAAATAGCGGATCAGGCAAAGCAGCTTGATCTTTCAAAGGACAAGGTCATAGAACTGTTATCAAAAATAATGGAGAGTAAAAATGGAAAATAACGATATAGTGATCAGGCTGGAGAAAGTCTCAAAAAGTTACGGCAATAAGCAGGTGTTGAAAAATATTGACCTGACAATCCGAAAAGGTACGATCATGGGTCTGATCGGGAAGAACGGAGCGGGGAAGACCACGATGATCAAAGCTTTGCTTGGACTGCTGAAACTCGACAGCGGTAAAGCAACAGTATTCGGTAAAGATTCCTGGGACCTGCCCGGCGAAGTGAAGCACAGGATCGGTTATGTACCGCAGAAAACTGATATATTCAGTGGATGGATGAGAGTTAAAGACCTGCTTGATTACATCGGAGCTTTTTACAATGCATGGAACAAAGATAAGATATCAAAGCTGATCAAAGAATGGAGTATTGATCCAGATGCCCGTTTCAGAGACCTTTCGGAAGGGGAGAAGCAGAAAGTGGCTATAGTTGCTGCTATGGGTCATGATCCGGAACTCTATATTTTCGATGAACCTGTTGCCAGCCTTGATCCTGTAGCGCGAAGGGATTTTATAAAAGAACTTATAGATCTAAATCTCGACAGCGGAAGTACAATGCTGTTTTCAACACATATAACATCGGATCTTGAAAGAATTGCCGCGGACGTAGCTTTATTGAAAGATAATGAGATTAAATATACGGGAAGTCTTTCAGACTTGAAGGAACAGTACAGCGAAAAAATGAATCTTGAAGATATCTTCCTTGAAATGAATAAATAATCCGGGAGAGTGAAATGCAGGTGTATAAACAAATGATCATTAACGATCTGAAGAAATACGGGATAAAGTATATTTTTCCGATATTGCTCGTAATTCTGCTATCATCGTATAAATTATTATACAAAGGTTTTGATGCCAGTTTGTTAAAAATATCAGATCCGGCTCTCGATATCCCGGCGATATTGATATTTACTATGGTACATATAATCGTTCCGCTGGGTATTATTTATCAGTTGAGGTCAGCACTGAAATCCGATCTGTTCGTTTTGACTCCGGGCATCAGAACTAAAATACTTTTTTATAAAGGTTCAGTATTAGGAATTTTTATCATTTGGTCAATCTTTATTGCCCGTATCACAGGATTTAAAGAAATTATATTTTTTATGTTTGTTTATTCATGGTTGATCTCACTGTTCCTCATCATTGTGTGGGGATTTAAATATATTTATAATTCAAGAAAATATATGATACTGAAGATTGTTTTTCAGTTTGGCATTATCTGGGCACCGTATCTTACCTCGTTGTTCAAAGAATTTGCACTTGTAATTATTTCCGGATATACTCTACTCATCTGGTTGATCCAGTTCAGGAATTTTATAGAACATTTTAGAAATTATAAAGAAGATGAGGAAAATACTGAGAAAGGTGTAAAGCGTTTCTTATACGGTGATTTTGAAGAAGTATTCGGATCAGGCTGGAAAGCAAAAGATATAAAGAAAGCTCTTGCACGAATATCAAAGGATTCTGGTCATTTAAATTTCGCAAGATTATATCAGTTCTCACTGTATAAATATACAGGCAGTATAATTCTTCTTATTGTTATTTACTACGCAACGAATTTTATAACAGGCTTTTTGTTTAATATTCTGGGACCCTTTAACAGCTCTTATGGTATCGGAATAATATTACTGTTGATCCCAGTACTTGTTTCAAAGGCATTTGATAAAAAGGATACGATCCAGAATCTGTTTTTAATGAGCAAAAAAGACCGCAACGAATTTGAAAAGGATATACTTTTTACAGGCATTTGGTATTACACAAGACTGGTCATATACATTATTTTTTCATTAACGATTATGGAATACAGGCTGTTTTATAAAAATCCCGATGATTTCAAAGTTTACCTGCACGCGGTTTTACCGGCAGTATGTATAATTTGCGGATATCTGCTGATATATATTAAATGGAAACAGAATAAATCAAAAAATAATACATTTGAGTATAATGAGTCCGGAGCATGAAATGAAAGATTATATAAAGATATTCAGATTCACCTACAGAGCGATGCCGCTGGGGATGCTGATATATCTTACAATTGTAATTTTAACTATTCTGATGAAAGTCTTTGACTCTGAAGCATATATATTATTCGGAAAAGTCGATTCAGTTTTTGTGCTGGTCTTTGTAATATTATTCGGTTTAGCGTGCCAAATGAATTATCTTATGCTTATAACATTTCTCAGGCTTAATTTTAACTCACCTATATTTCACAACGTACCTGAGATCAGAAGGAAGATAATGAACTACAGTCTCCTGCATCTTTCATTTTATTTTGCATGGTTCGTTTTCATCGCAGGCGGATTAAAAGAACCTAAGCTGATATCTTTTCTGGTTTTCCTGAATCTGTGCATCCTTTCGTTAGTTGTAACAGCTTTTTTCTTCGATTCTGTTTCGGTTTACAGAAGCCGCAAGTACATAATTCTTAAGATATTATTTTACATTGTCAGTTTAATAGGTATATTCGCGATGCCTGTTTTACAGGATAAATACCCGCTGTCAGCCTCTGCATTTTATGCATTTTTCTTCTTGTGGCCAAAAAATCCACTACATTGTTTAAATCCCCGGTAACG
>DAIMKZ010000090.1:0-9579 GCA_036721445.1 Candidatus Delongbacteria bacterium | reverse complement strand
TGCTCTACCTGAGCGATGATATTTTTAAACCTGGTTGCATATCTCTTATCGTAATATTCGGTTAAGAACCATTCGCAGAATTCGTCGATCCTGCCGCTTTTAAGAAGGTGCAGAAGGTCATTTATCTTTTCGCGGCCGAGAACTTTATGCAGAAATTCGGAATTTTCGACTGTCTTATAAGCTCTTTCGATCCCATCGGAAAAATATTCCGCTTTTATGCGTTCAATTCGTTTAGGCAGGTCTGAGACGATCTCGATCACGGGTGAATCGAGAAGTTTATCGTAAAGCCTGTCCGGGATGTTGAATTTTGATATGCGTTTGCTTTCGCTTTCCGTGATGAACGGTAGCGATCTGTCAGGTGAAGTGATGATCTGTTCAAAAAGCCTGTTCTCGAACTGAAGCTGGCTCTGCGGAATGTTATTGGTTTTGACCTCGAAGCGGATGTGTCCGAAAAGGCTTGAAGCGTGCCCGGCGGCCTTTTCTATGTCGAAGACGGGGACTTTTCCGGTCAGGTGCTCGATGATCTCCGTCTTGCCGCAGCCTGTCAGGCCTGAAAGCACTGCGAATTTCAGGCTGGACGGGTCTTCGTAGAATAGTTTATAAATTTCATGCCTGTAAGCTTTATACCCGCCCTCTATTTTTGTACAGTTCATCCCGAACTGTTCAAAATAGTGACAGGCTGCGCTGCTCCTGCCTCCGCCGCGCCAGCAGTAAACATAAATGTTCTTCGGCTTCAGATTATCACAGAAGGCTTTGATCCTATCCATCTTGGCGTCGGCGGCCTGAAGTGCCCTGTACAGCGCGGCTTTAGGCGAGACCTGTTTGAATAAAAATCCGACCTCGTCGCGCTCGATATCATCAAGCACCGGAAAACTGATCGCGCCGGGAAGATGGTCTTCGGCGAATTCCGACTCGGAACGGACATCAATTGTTATGATATCATTGTCATTTTTAAAGGCTTCGATCCAGTCTTCGGCAGAAATGAGTTCCGGCATGTCTTTAAAATACCCGCTGTAATTATCCGGCAGCCTGCTTATCACAGTTTCGTTATCATTTGCGAATCGGATAAGGTTCGATCTGTCTTTTTTCTGCGGTCTTAATTCAGTCATTTTCAGGTCTTGGGTTTTTAAGTTTAATGTAAGCTGTAATTGATATGATGATCGCGGGGACCAGAAAAATCGCGCTCGAAGTCATAATGTTAAGTTTATCCAGTGTTCCGTTCGAGGCTTCTATCATTTTATCAGACATATAAGAACTGATCCAGAAAAGCTTGAAAAGAGGCCAGATGATCCCCGATATCGCGAGTGTTTTGTTCCAGATCTCATCTTTCGGCCATTTCTTGTCTTTCAGCAATGTTCCGCCTCTGGCCAGAAAAAAAAATGAGACCGCCATATCCGCAGGCGTGCTGATCCTTACGATCAGATTGAGGATCCCTATGCTCAAAAGCATCTTCCCGAAAGCAGTATTTCTGTTCCATTTACCGGGCATTATTTTTTTGCAGGATCGATAACCCTGCCCGCGAACAGAACCGTTCCGGTACTTTTCTCCTTTATGAAATAAAAGAATGGGTGATCGGCCTTAAATACCGCGAATTCAGGATCGGGCATCGCGGATTTCATTCTCATCACTACCGCAGTCGCCGCCGCAGCTTCGGTCCCTGCCTCGTCCACATCAATGAAGGTCTTGTGAATTACGGCCGAGATATAAAGTTCTTTGTTGCCTGTCATCTTCGAAAAATCCGCGCCTTTCGTAAAAGCCGCTTTCATTCCGAGTTTTGTCAAAAGCTGGCTTAGTTCGTACTCCAGCGACATCGTGAATTTCGGAAAATGAACATCGACCTCTTTTGAATACATCGAGTTCGTGTATTTTTCTATATCTTCCCATGTCAGCTTCTTCTCAATATCTTTAAGGCCGTCTTTTTTCCTGGGGAGCAGTATATACATTGAAGCGTCATTTCCCTTATAAGGCATTTCAAGGAACTGAAGTTCATCGTTCTCCATATATGAGAATCTCTTTTTTATGTTCATCAGATCGGCATTGACAGTACCGCTGTAAGTGAAAAATTCAGACGGCTGAGTATTTCCTTTCTTGAACTGATCAGCCCATTCAGCCTTAAAATAAACGGCATTTGTCAGCACGAGCCTTGTCAGCGCATCAAGTATGCCTTGAGGGATAAGTTCTTTTATTTTGTCTTTCGTTTTATCAGCTACCCAGTCGTTGATCGTCTTTCTCGACTTTTCTGAATCGGCAAAATTCAGATTGGTCATCTCGGTTTTATAATGAGTCTTATTAGTTTTCAGGAATGAATCAAGGAATTTGTATCCCTCGGCAAGCCATAAGCTGTTGGCTATTGTAAGCTGTATGTCGCCTTTTCCCGAAACATCGTTGATCGCGTTTGTCAGACCGCCGAAATTCTCATGGAACTGTTCGTCGTTTTTTGGAAATTCAAGGGCAGATCCCATCTCCTCTTCGGTTTTCCCGGCCGATCCCGCATAGGTCATGGCGAGTGCTGACGATATGCTGAACGGCGAAATGAAAATGTTTTTGTCTTCTTCCGTAAGCAGTTTGTAAGTCTTGATCATGAATATGTTGTTGCTTTCCGACGCAGTTCTCTGCATTGCTTTTTCTCCTGCAGGTATTTCAGGGTCTCCGCTGAAAAGGCTCATTCCGAACAGAAAAGGAACGAGGAAGGTCACATAAAGCGCCGCTCTTTTCATAATACCTCCTGTTTATTATATTTCGTTCTCTTTAAAGCTGATCCTCTCTATAGACAACGCTTTGCCTGTATCTGAATCGGCCGTAACTAGTATTCCGTTGAACCTGCTGTCATTTTCCGCGCACTCATATTTAAAAGGGGTCTGGAACCTGAATCTGTTCAGAGCCGTCTCAGTCTTCATGCCGATCACTCCGTCAAAAGGCCCGGTCATTCCTGCATCAGTAATGTACGCAGTGCCCTTTGGCAAAACCTCCTCATCGGCGGTCTGGACATGAGTGTGAGTACCGACGACTGCCGTGGCGTATCCGTCCAGAAATCTTCCCATGGCTATCTTTTCCGCCGTCGCTTCCGCATGAAAGTCAATGAATGTTATCTTTGCCTGAGAATTCATTTTCGAAATAAATTCCCTGATGTTCCTGAACGGGCAGTCGATAGGAGCCATAAATGTCCTGCCCTGAAGGTTTATTACGCAGATCTTTGCGCCGTTGGATGCCTCCGCAACAAAATAACCGCGCCCGGGGACCCCTTCCGGATAGTTCATAGGCCGGATGATAAAATTGTAGGCGGGATTGTTAAGCGTGTTGTGGAACTGCGCGAAATCCCAGATGTGGTTCCCGCTTGTTATCACGTTTATCCCGAGCTGTGTATATTTTTTCGCAAGCCCTTCGGAAAGGCCTTTGCCCGCCCTCGTGTTCTCGCCGTTGACGATCACGAGGTCCGGTTTGTACTGCATACGGAGTTTCGGCATCGCTTTTTCGAGAATGTTCATTCCCGGTTCTCCGACAACGTCGGCAATGAAAAGTATCCTGGTTTCCATTTTATCCTTATTTTGCTATACTGCTTGCTCTGTATTCCCTTATTACGGTCACTTTTATATGGCCGGGATATTTCATTTCGTTCTGAATCTGTTCAGCTATGTCGCCTGCGAGCATGTCGGCTCTGGCGTCGTCCACCTGCTCGTTCTCGACAAGAACCCTGATCTCTCTGCCGGCCTGTATTGCGTATGACTTGGTCACGCCGTCGTAACCCATGGCTACCGCTTCGAGTTTTTCAAGGCGCTGCAGGTAGTTGCCCAGCGTCTCCCTTCTTGCGCCGGGACGCGATGACGAGATCGCGTCTGCGGCCATGACCAGAGCGGCGATCGGGTGCATTATCGGAGCGTCCTCATGGTGAGCTGCAATGGCGTTTATTATTATCTTGTGTTCCTTATATTTTTTTGCCAGTTCGATACCAAGCTCAACATGAGTTCCTTCCTGGTACTGGTCGATAGCCTTTCCTATGTCATGAAGAAGCCCCGCCCTGACAGCGAGCTTCACGTCATAGTCCAGTTCCGCAGCCATGAGCCCGCAGAGCTTAGCGCACTCAATGGAATGCAGAAGAACGTTCTGGCCGTAGCTGGTCCTGTAATTCAGCCTTCCTATAAGCTTGATCAGTTCGGGATGAAGGTTGTGAATCGACAGGTCCATGCATGTATTCTCTCCAAGCTCTTTGATCTCTTTTTCAAGCTCTTTCTTTGATTTTTCAACTATCTCTTCTATCTTGCCCGGGTGGACCCTTCCGTCCTGAATAAGCCTTTCAAGCGCGTTCTTTGCTATGGCTCTTCTGTACGGATCGAAGCCTGAAAGAACTACCGCACCCGGCGTGTCGTCAACGATCACTTCGATACCGGTCGCCTGCTCGAAAGACCTGATGTTCCTTCCCTCTCTGCCGATGATCCTTCCTTTTATATCGTCGTTGGGAAGGTTGATGACTGAGAGCGTTGTGTCGGCGCTGTGGTCGGCGGCTGTTCTCTGTATCGCATTGACGATAATGTTCTTAGCTTCCTTATCCGCGGTGTCCCTTGCCTGATCCTTAATGTCCTTAACGATCTTGGCTACGCTGTTCTTAGCATCGCTTATCAGCTGGCTTTTAAGCTCTTCGATCACTTCTTCTTTGGTTAGTCCGGATATCTTCTGAAGCTTTTCAAGAGCTTCCTTGTGCTTCTGGTCGACTTCCTCCATTTTAGTCTCGAGGTGTCTTTTTCTGTCCTCTACGGACTGTTCCTTGCTCTTGAGCTCCTTTTCCTTTTTCTGCATTTCATCCATCTGCTGCTTGATGGAATTTTCCTTGTCTTTGAGCTGAAGCTGTTCCTTGTGTATCTCGTTCTCTTTTTTTCTTATCTCATCTTCGAACTTGTCCTTTTCCTTCGATAACTGATCTTTGAGTTTGATCTCTTCTTTCAGAACGTTAGCCTGCGCGTCCTTTAAAATTACTTCAGCTTCCTTTCTTGCTTCCGACCTTATCTGTTCCGCGTGGTTCTTCGCTCTTCCTATCTTGCTTTCAGTTCTCCATTTAAAAAATAGAACTCCGGTCAGGATCCCGACCGGGAGGGATATCAGCAAATAGATGTACGGTGTCATTTAAATACTCCTTGATTTATATTAAATATGATCTTGATGTCGTATGAAAGTAAATAAATGTCCGGCTCAGTTAAAGTAGAAGCATCTTACCTTGGTAAGTTGGGGATCGCTTCAACCGTATTTTCATAGTCCACTACCCTGAAAAGGGCCGAGTTTTTCATCGGAGGAGGCATTATGTTACAGTATATCATCTACGAAACCCTTATTTTTATTTTTGGTACTACTACATTAATGAGCCGGAACGGATTAATTCATCAGAGTCCTATATCGCCGAGGATCTTCTCTATATCTTTTAAATTGTCTCTGTATGAACGGTCGCGTTTCAGAAATTCCGCAGTAATGTTGAGGGCCGCGAGAACCGCTATTCTTTTTGTCGAATTTTCATTAGTAGCGTTCTTGACCTCCTCCATCTTTTCGATCACATGATTCACTACATCTTTTGTGTAATCATCTTGATCGGTGTTTACTCTGACGGAAAATTCCTCGCCGAGAATATTTACTTTGAACGACGATGTCATATACGGATTTTACAGAAGTTTATTCAGCTCTTCAAGCTCAGATTCAACATCTGTGTTCTCTTCGGGCTTTTTCTTCTCTTCCTTTTTTTCCTCTTTTTTTGCGTTTTTCGGTTTTTCTTCAGGTTCGTCATCTGCGAACAAAGCGTCCAGTTCCGCGAGTTTGTCCTCTATCTCGCTTACTACTTTCTGATTATCTTTCGACAGCTTCTCGTTCTCTTTTTTGATCTTTTCGTTATCCTCAAGAATTTCTTTATTCTCTTTCCTGAGAATGGAGATCTCGTCTTTAAGATCGTCTATTTTCGAGTCTTTTTCTTTGAGTTCCCCCTGGAGCTGTTTGATCTTTTTTGCGGCAAGGGTGATCTTTTCCTTAATGTCATTATAATCCATAAGGCGCATCCTCTATCTTATTTCAAGTTGAAGGTCATTTTTCAGACCGTTAATTATCTTATTGAGAAGCTTTTCTATGTCTTTGTCGCTCAGTGTTTTTTCATAAGACTGGAAAGACATTCTGAAAGTGTATGATTTCTTTCCGCTGCCCACCTGTTCTCCTTTGTATATGTCGGCGACGTACACATCTTCCAGAATATTTCCCGATATCTTTATTATCTGCTCTTTTACTTTATCCGCGCTGTCTGAAACAGGCATAAGAACAGATATATCTTTTATTACTTTAGGGTATTTTGAAAGTTCCCTCAGCACCGAACTTGATGAATACAGCATAGCTTTTATCTGTTCAAATGAGGCTTCGAAACAGAAAACAGGCTGCCTGATCTCGAAAACAGCTGCCGTTTCTTTCGATATGAGACCGAAAGTACCTCTTGTTTCTCCTCCTGCGATGATGTTCAAAGCCTGACTTGCATCGAAATATGCGGGAATGTTCTTATTTGAGAATTCGAATGAACGGACATTCAGGTCATTCAGCAGCCGGGTCGCAATACCTTTTATGTCGTAGAAATCGTACAGCGTTTCGGGAGTATGCCATGTCTGAACCGACTTTACACCCGTCAGAAGTACCGCGGCGGAATCTTTCTCGCATATATTACCTCTATCGTAGTAGAATATTCTTCCTGTCTCGAAAATGCTGATCTTCGAGTTCTTTCTTCTGATGTTCTTATCAGCTGTCAGAAGTAGCGGCAGAAGAAGCGAGTTCCTTAGATGATTCATCTCCTCGTTCAGAGGGTGTTCGATCTTAACCGGTTCTTTTACAAAGGGCGTGCAGTATTTACCGTCGACCATGCTTTTGCTGAATGTTTCGACAAGGCCGAGGTTTCTCAGCTTTTCTCTTACCGAATCAATAAGATCCTCATCTGGGTCTTCATTACTTTCCAGTCCGATCGAAGATATATTCAGTTCAGGGATCTTATCATATCCGTACAACCTTACCGCCTCCTCGATCAGGTCGATCTCTCTTGTTATGTCCGGCCTGAAAGTGGGGACTGTGACGGAAAGAGTATCGGCGTTTTTTACTTCAGCTGCTAACTCTATCTTATTGAAAGAAGAAACGATAAACGGGGCGTCGATTTTAAATCCGAGGACTTTTTCAGTTCTGGAAATCCTGAGTTCGATCTTTTTGCACGCGATCTTCGAGGGATAATTGTCAGCGATCCCGTTAAGGATGTCTCCTCCAGCAAGTTCTTTTATCAGTGCGGCGGTTCTGTTTATGACATGCTCCGAATCGTTCGGATCGACGCCTCTCTCGAAGCGCTTTGACGAGTCGGTGTGAATGTTGGTGAACTTAACGGTCTCCCTGATGTCGGCCAGGTTAAAGTAGGCAACTTCGAGAAGGATGTCCGCAGTGTCTTTCGTTACGCCGCTGTTGAGCCCTCCCATAACACCGGCGAGCGCTGCGGGTTTCTCCGCATCACAGATCATCAGTATTCTATCGTTCAGCTCGAGTTCTTTTCCGTCCAGTGTAACGAACTTCTCGCCGTTCACAGCCTTGCGTACGATGATCTTACCGCCCGAGATGTCCTTAAGGTCAAAAGCATGCAGCGGGTGACCAGTCTCAAGCATAACAAAATTTGTTATGTCAACTACATTGTTGATAGGTCTGAGACCTACGGCCAGAAGTTTTTCTTTCAGCCAGTCAGGTGATTCTTTTACCTGAACGTTCTTTATCACCCTTCCGCAGTATCTGGGGCAGGCGTCCGGCGCCAGAATATCAATTTTTATATTGTCAGAAGTCAGTTCGGAAGACTCTTCCGCCTTCACTTCCGGTATTTTAAGCTGCGAACCTGTCATGAACGCGAACTCTCTCGCGAAGCCGGTGTAGCCCAGCGCGTCGGCCCTGTTCGAAGTCACCTCCAGCTCGAGAACATAGTCCTCGTAGCCGAACAGTTCCTTCAAAGGCGTTCCGGCAGCATATTTTTCGTCCAGCACCATGATCCCGCCGTGATCGTCCGAAAGACCGAGTTCGTCCTCGGCGCAGATCATGCCGGCGGACTCTTCTCCGCGGAGCTTCGTTCTCTTTATCACGAAGTCCCCGACCTTCGCTCCTTCTGTCGCGACCGGAACGGTCTGACCTGCGGCAACGTTCGGAGCTCCGCACACGATCGGCAGCACCTCCGTCCCGACATCAACCTTGCACAGGCTAAGCTTGTCGGCGTTCGGATGCTTTACGCATTCCAGTACTTTACCGACGCAGAAATTCTCGTAATCTCTTTTTATATGCTCAACGCTTTCGCACTCGAATCCCAGTATCGCGAGCCTGTGTACGATATCGTCAATATTATTTGCGTTTATCTCGAAATCAACATAATCTTTAAGCCATTTTGCCGATATATTCATTTTGTTTTAAATCCGTTATAATTAAAATTGTTCAAGGAATCTCAGGTCGTTCTCTGTGAAATCCCTTATGTCGTTCACGCCGTATTTCAGCATAGCGAGCCTTTCGATACCAAGCCCGAAAGCGAATCCGGTAAATTCTTCGCTGTTTATCCCGACGTTCTCAAGAACTTTAGGGTGTACCATTCCGCATCCTCCCAGCTCAAGCCATCCGCTGTTCTTGCACAAGGAGCAGCCTTCGCCTTTGCATTTGAAGCAGCTCACGTCAACTTCAGCAGAAGGTTCCGTGAACGGGAAATAATGTGGTCTGAATCTTACAACGGTATCTTTTCCGTATAAAGCTTTGAAGAACTCCTTAAGCGTTCCTTTCAGCTCGGCGAACGAAACACCTCTGTTCACATACAAACCTTCGCACTGGCTGAACATAGCCAGATGGGTAGCGTTCTCTTTTTCGTTCCTGTATACTCTTCCGGGCGATATTATCCTGAAAGGAGGCTTGCCTTTTTCCATAGTTCTTATCTGCACGGATGATGTCTCTGTGCGCAAAAGTTTGTCTTTTTCAACATAAAGAGAATCTGTTACTTTTCTAGCCGGATGCCATGTAGGCATATTGAGCGCGTCGAAAATATAATATTCTGTTTCCACTTCCGGTCCTGTGGCGACAGAAAAACCCATCTTGCGGAATATCTTCTTAAGTTCGTCCCTGACAAGATTGAGAGGGTGATATGTTCCTGATTCAGGCATTTTGCCCGGCAGAGTGAGATCAATGTCTTCAGCGGAAGTCTCGGAATATTTCTCTTTATGAGAATTGATGATATCGAAAGCTTCATCCCTGAGTTCGTTAATGAACTGACCGAACTCTTTTCTGTTCTCCGGTTCTATGTCTTTTATTCTTCCGAACAGCAGGGTTATCTCGCCTTTCTTCGAGAGATATTTTATCCTTTTTTCTTCCGTTTCCGCATAGTCTGAAGCTGATCTTATGTCATCAAGTATCCGGGTTTTTAATTCAGTGAGATCGTTCATAAATATTTTATTTCAACTCCGTCATTATTAATCAGATGCTAAAAATAAATTTTTAAAGTGAAAAAGTCAATAAATATGTCGTAAATAAAAAAGAGCGGGAAACGGGGGTCGAACCCGGATACTTGATGACATAAGATCA
>DAIMKZ010000089.1:0-9767 GCA_036721445.1 Candidatus Delongbacteria bacterium | reverse complement strand
AAGAAGAATGTGAGGTGTTTTGTCTTTCATTTCTTTCCCTCTTTATTTTTTCAGATACAGAGTTTTTATTTCGAATGGCGTGAATTTTAATTCGATCGAAGATACTCCTTTTCTCAGATGTTTAAGTTCCGTCTCGATAAGGTTGGATTCTGAGACGCTGTATTTTCCGTCGAAATGCAGGACGGTCTTATCGTTCGATCCCATCGTCTCATAAAGCCTGACTATAATTCCCTGACCGTCCTCGGACGGTTTTACGGTCTCTATTTTGACGGTTTTGGTTTCGAGCCTGTAGAATGATTTTTCAGTCACTTTCGGGAGTTTCTTGATCGGAATTATCGAGGCTGGATCATTAAGTTCGTGGGCGATCTTAAGAGTGTCCGAATTCTCCAGATCTCCAAAGTGCGGATAATACGAGAAAGTGAATTGATGATTGCCCATGTCAGCAGATTCGTCGGGGCTTTTCGTGCTTCTCAAAAGAGACAGCTCGATGTGTCCGTCATTTATGATATGCCCGTATTTACAGTCGTTCAGGATCGAAAAGCCGTAATCAGGCTGGGAAATGTCTGCATATCTGTGTGCGGGAACCTCGAATTTAGCCGCGTCCCAGCTTGTGTTGAAATGAGCCGGCCTTTTAATGCTGCCGTACTGTATCTCGTATGTGGCGGTATTTGATAGAATATTAGTTTCGGTGCAGACTTTCAAGAATTTCTTTTCTTCGTTCCAGTCGGCAAAATTCTCGATCCTGATCTCTCTCGAATCGGATGAAAGCGTGATTCTCTGTACGATCGTTGAATTACCAATGCTCATAACCTGCTCTATACCTACAAGATGTCCGTTGTCCGCAAGTATTTCTATGCTGATCCTCTTGGCCTGTTCGGGTGTCGTTTCTTTATAGTAATGGTTGATATCCCATGCCTCCCAGTTAACCGGCTGATCGTCCCACATAAGGAGCCTGTTCGCGCATTTTACAGACTCAAAGTTCTTTTCCTTATCGAAAATGGAGTGTATCATTCCGTCGTCACAAAGAAGAACTTTTATGAATTTATTCTCAAGTATAATATCGTTCTCTGTTATCTTAAGTTCGGCTTTGCCTTCATGTTTCTGTTCGGAAACTGTTTTACATTTGCTGACAGAAAATACCGTATAACCCATCTGGGGTACTTTTACGTAGAATTCGATCCGGCCGTGATTGATCAGCCATGGTATATTTTTCCCGTTCGCGCCTGTGACTTTGTAGTTCGTTTTTTCAGGCACCGGAAAGCTGACAAGTAGATTTTTATCCCAGCTCAGAGAATTATAGGCCAGATAAGATCCTTCAAGCTTATCGTCATACCTGACATCGAAAAGCTGGTTGAAGAATTTCTCGAACAGATCGTGGATCTTGTTAAAATTGTATTCCGAAAGATCGTGAGCGTCTTTATAGACCCAGTTGATAGACGATCCGGGCAGAATATCGTGGAACTGGTTAAGAAGAGTGTCTTTCCATATTCTCTCAACTTCCGCATGCGGGTATTTCTTGATCCACGTACCAAGGAATTCTAGGTCTCTCAAAGCTATTTCAAGATCCCTGTTGTATTTTTTCATCAGCGACTGAGTTGTGTAAGTTCCCCTGTGAAGCTCGAGGTAGAGTTCGCCTGTCCATTTCGGCAAATCGGCTTTCGGAATTTCTGCGATTCTATCGAAAAAGTCCTGAGCTTTGCTGAACCTGAACTTGGGCGCTCCTTCAAGGTCCTGCTGCCTGAGCCCGAGCTCGATGTGGGCGACCGAAGGTCCTCCTCCTCCGTCCCCGATTCCGTAGAGGTTTAAAAACTCGTCCGAAACGTCAGACTGCGCGTATCTTTCCTCGCTGTCGATCAGCTTTGACGGCAGGTTGGAAAGGTTGTAGTCGTTGGTCGGAAGGAAGTGCGTGAGGATGTCTGTTCCGTCGATGCCTTTCCAGTAGAATGTGTGGTGCGGAAATTTGTTAGTTTCGTTCCATGAAATTTTCTGGGTCATGAACACGTCGACGCCTGATTTCTTTAGTATCTGCGGGAGAGCGGCGGAGTATCCGAAAACATCCGGCAGCCAGAGATTTTTCACTTCTATGCCGAACTCGTCCGCAAAGAACTTTTTGCCGTACAGGCACTGTCTGACCAGCGACTCGCCGGAAGTGATGTTCATGTCCGGCTCGACCCACATCGCGCCCTGAACTTCCCAGCGGCCTTTCTTAACGGCTTTCTTAATTTTATCGTAAAGTTTCGGGTAATCTTCTTTGACCCACTCGTACATCTGCGGCTGGGAAGATCCGAATATGTATTCGGGATACTCGTCCATCAGTTTCAGGGCGGTGGAAAATGTCCTGCCGGCCTTCCGTCTCGTCTCGCGGACGGGCCAGAGCCAGGCTAGGTCGATGTGGGCGTGCCCCACGGAGTAGACGGTCATGGCGCTTTCGTTCGCTTTTTTCGAAAGAAGTTCTTTCGTGATCTTCAGCGCCCTGTCCGTTCCTTCGCCGGCGCCGTAGGCGTTAACGCAGTCGTTAAGGCCTTTAAGAAGCTTCTTCTTTCTCGGGCTGGATTCGGGCAGACGTTTCATGAGATCGAAAAGGACTGTCATGTCGAACTCGAGCTTTTCGATCCTGGGGTCAAACGTGACCAGTTCGGCTTTGACTAGCCGGAACTCGTCTTTGCTTTTCCCGAACAGCCCGTTGGCGCCGGCCTCGACGAGGATCGAGAATCTCTCGCCTGCCTTCGCCTTCTTCGACAGCCTGTAATAGTACTTGCCGGAATTTATGTACCAGTCGGTCTTGTTAGTCAGTCCCTGGTCAGGCACTCCGTTCACAAATACGCAGCCTTCTCCGTCAAGGTCGATCAGCGCTCCAGCCTCAAGTCCGTCGAATTCTGCCGGGATCTCGCCCTTGAACCTGAACCATGCGCATCCCCAGAGCTTTCCCCATTTTGCTCCTGCCTTGATCGGTTTGAATTTCGCTTTCACGGCATCCTTATAAGGGATAGGCTCGATCTTATCGTAAATATATTCAGCGTCCATCTGGACAGGCGATGCATATTTCAGCTTCGATATCCGGTCGATGAACTGTTTTATCCTTTCGGTGTAGATCTTTTCGTACATAATGCTCTCCTTGTTTTGCCTCTCAATTGTATTATATGAATATAAAAGAGCGATTTCAAGGAATTATTTTAAAGATGCCGAACGCTCAGGTGTTTATTGGACATAAACTGAACTTGAATTGATGCAGAAATTTTAGTATAATTATAAAAAGGAGGAACAAAATGGCTGCTGTACCTGATTTTAAGAAAGACCACACCGAACGGCTGGAGAGACTCACAGTCACCCGGATCGGTGAAATATTCGAAAAAGCTTCGGAATACGATCTCTTCGGGACTCTGAAGAAGGGAGGAGCTGTAATTTTTCCGCACTCAACTGTCGAAGTAAGCGGAATATTTACTGCCGCCGCAGTGAACGCCTGTCTGGATTCGGGCGCGGACAGAATTCTTGTCATAGGGTGCCTTCATGCACTGACGCACGAGATGGACAGCGCCCGCAGAAGAATCGCGGAGGGAGGAAGCCCGGAAGACGAGGAGAGCTGGGGCATCCAGGGTCCGGGCCTGAAGGGAAGAAGCGACTGGGAGTACGAGTTCTCGCTTCTTAACTTTCAGTTCCTATGGAACTATGCCCTCCGAAAAAAGGGGGGCAGGCCGCCGGAGCTTTTAATGCGCTATCCGTTCCTTGCCGGCGGAAAGCCCTGCGCGATGCCTGGTATCGGTGAGCTTGAAGAGCTCATAATGAATGACACTGTCATCGTTGCCACCATGGACCCGTTCCACCACGGCATCGGGTACGGGGATGCTCCGGACGCCTCCTTCGCGCCTGAGTCCGGCGGGCTCGACCTTGCGCGGAAAACTATCCGCGAAGGTCTCGACATTCTCGAGTCCGGTGATCATTGGGAGTATAATACGCACTGCCTGACCGCCAAAAGCGACGGCAGAGATGTCGGTCAGGTGCTCCGTCACCTTGTCGGTCCGTGCAAAACAGAAATTCTCGGTCTCGTCGCGGATGATATGCACAAAATGTACGGCGGGATAAGTCCGACCTGGGTAGTGGGAGCTCTGATAAGGATTGATAAAATCTAAATTTCATTACATTAAAACTTCAATTGCCAATTTTGATATTTTGATTATATTTACCGCGTATTTTAAACGGAGAGGAATTGAAGTCACTGTTTTTCCCGAAAGGACTGAACGAAAGAGAGAATAAGGCTTACAGGCTTCATTTAACGGCTGAGTTGCTCGAGGCATTTTCTATTGGAGCTATAGGTCTGACAGAATTCGTTTTCCTGAAAAGCCTTAACGGTTCGTCATATCTGGTCGGAGTGATACTTCAGGTCAGCCTTATTGTAATGCTTTTCAGCGTTATCTTCAATCAGCTCATTCGCAGAACAGGTGATAAAAAAAGACTGTATAAGATCTCGATCTGGGTTACTAAACTTCCGCTTTTTCTCCTGATATTTTTCACTCCTGATACTAGAGGAGGACTTTTCTTCCACTATTTCTTTATAGGTATATATCTTGCATATTCTTTCACAAAACCTTTCATGATGCCTTTGATGAACATGATGCTCAAGCAGAATTATTTAGGAAAAAACTTCGGCGACCTGTACAGCAAGGTGGCGACACTGAACAAACTCACAGTTGTTGCTGCGACTTTCATTATCGGAAGCCTTCTTGACTTTGATAATTTCTCATTCCGTTACATTTATCCATTCACAGCCGTACTGAGCATGATCGGCGGCTATATATTTCTGAGAATACCTTATGACGATAAAGAGCCTGAAATTAAACAGAGTCTGGTAAAAAGCATTGGCGGATCGTTCTCAAATATGGCTGAAGTTGTCAGGAAGAACAAACCTTACAGGGATTTCGAGGCCGGATTCATGTTCTACGGATTCTCTTTCATGATAGCTTTTCCGGTTATGACCATTTTCTTCAACGATGCGTTGGGACTTAGTTATTCTTCAGTGGCGTTCTATAAGAACCAGGCGACTTTAATGTCTCTTATAATTCTTCCTTTCATGGGAAAGTATATCGAGAAAACGGACCCGAGAAAATTCGGAATGATGACATTTGCCTCGCTCGGAATGTTCCTGGTGTTTCTGGGCATTACGGAGTATTGGGGTGTGCATTTTGAGTTCATGGGACTTCAGCTATATTATTCTCTCCTGATCGCGCATATGTTCCTTGCAGTATTCTTTGCGATGATGCTTCTTTTATGGAATATAGGATCGGCATATTTCTGTCACGGTGACGACGTGAGTACTTATCAGTCGATACATATTACTCTTACAGGCGTGAGAGGCGCTATCGCTCCGCTGATCGGTGTCGGCATCTATACATACATTGGTTATTTCAGCACTTTCATGCTTTCTTCGCTTTTTGTTGTGCTGGCAGTAGGAGTAATGTATTATTCCATGAAAAAATATCCGGATCATAACGGAACAAATAATTCTTCAAAGGTTAAATGAAAATTACAGCGTTATTAATATTCGCAGCTTTTTTATCTATGAAGGCGGCAACCATTTCCGGATTTGTCAGAGACGCGAATACGAGCGAAGCTGTTTTTGATGTTAACGTTTATATTGAGGGTACAAGTTACGGTACTGCGACCAACATGAACGGCTATTTTGTCATTTCGGGGCTCAAAAGCGGCGGTATATCTGTTGTCGCAAGTTCCATTGGATACGTCACTTACAGGGAGAGCTTCGTACTTCTTTCAGAAAGCTCAAAAAAGGTTGATATCAGGCTTGAACCGGAAACGCTAGAGCTTGAAGAATTGAATATAAGCATCGCTGCCGACGAATTCCCTGATGAAGTGATGAACATAAGGACCGGACAGCTCAAGCTCAAGCCTCGCGACATTAAAACCTCTGCGACCTTCATTCAGCCTGACCTTTTCAGGTCGATCCAGGCGCTGCCGGGCGTCGTCTCCGTCTCCGACTACTCGACAGGGCTGTACGTGCGCGGCGGGAACAGCGATCACAATCTGATCCTGTACGACGAGATACCGGTATATAATCCTTCTCACCTGTTTGGCGTGTTCTCGTCGTTCATCACCGACGCGCTCAGGGACTCCAAGCTGATTAAGTCAGCTTATCCCGCCGAATACGGCGGCAGGCTCGGTTCGGTGCTGGACATCCGCAGCCGCGACGGCAACAGGGAGAAGTTCGAGGGAAATATTTCCGCGTCGCTTTTTGCCGGTGAAGGAGTTGTGACTGGACCCGTTTATGACGGAGGCTTCCTTATAGCCGCCAGAAGAAGCTATATCGATCCGATCCTGAAAATGCTGGGTGATGAATATCCTTCGTATTATTTCTGGGACGGCCAGGGGCAGGTGTATCAGGACTTCGGAAACGACGACAGGCTCATATTCAGTACATACGTCGGGTCGGATGTTCTGTCATTCAATCAGTTCGACATGGACATGAGCTGGGGGAACAACACTTACGCGCTCAGATACAGGCATATCTTTTCGCCTAAACTGTATTCCAATTTCAAGCTTTCCTATTCCAGTTTTTTTATAAATATGGATGCTTTCGATTCATTTCAGTATGAGAACGAGATAGGAGATATCAGTCTCAAAAACTCAAACGAGTATTTTTACTCGAACGATCTTGTGATAAAATCAGGATTAGAAGTCCAGAGATTTTTCATCAGGTACAATCAGTCTTTCGGCGACATTGAGATGATGGACATTGACGGCAGTTATTACATATATTCGGTCTTCGGCGACATGACAAAGACCTGGAACTCGAAATTCACATTAAAACCGGGACTGAGGTTCGAATATAATCCCATGCTGAACGATGATTTCAAAATTATTGCGTCTCCAAGGCTTAGCCTTAAATATATGTTCTCGGACTTCAGCTCGATTACGCTGAGCGGAGGAAGATATTTTCAGAGCCTGTTCACGGTACAGCAGGAAAATCAGTCGCTTCAGATAGTTGACAACTGGTTCCCGATAGACGATTCGGTCGACCCCGGTATCTGCGACAATTTCGCTCTCGGTTACGAGACTACAAGAAGGATCGGAGGCGGTGACTACAAATTCACAGTTGAAGGATATTACAAATATATGCAGAACCTTCAGAACTGGAAGGAATCGACCTCGACTACAGATGATGTTATCGAGGACATGGAGGTAGGGAAGTATTTTATTAACAGCTTTGCGCACGCTTACGGTATCGAATTAATGGCGGAAAGGCAGTTCGGCAGCCTGAACGGAAATGTTTCATATACTTACGGTAAAGTCCTGAAGACAATAGACGATCCGCTAGAGGAGGAAGACACTTTCGACGCTCACTGGGATGTCCCTCAAAGCTTCAAGACATCGGTAAACTACAATCTTAATAAGAAATGGAGTTTCGGCAGTGTTCTCACATATTCGTCGGGCCGTCCATATACGGAGAATATCGGGTATTATGTTGAAGTGCAGGAAGACGGAAATGAGCATGTGGTCGCTATCAATGGTAAAAGGAACAGAATGAGGTATCCCGATTATTTCAGATGGGATATAAGCGCAAATTATACGTGGTTTTACAAAAGCGGATCGAAACTGCTGCTGAATCTGAGCGTGCTGAATCTGACCAACAGGGAGAACGTGCAGTCATATGTCTACGATGAGAATGAAGAAAGCAATATGATAGAAAAAAGCGTTTTTCCGATGCTTCCGATTCTGCCGTCAATTAGATTGAGTTACAGTTTTTAAGGAGATGAGTATGAAATTCTATATACGGATACTGATCGTTGTTTCGATGCTTGTGCTCATAGTATCCTGCGAGACGGGCAGTTCGACCAAGTACGACGAAACTCTTACGGTGTTCTGCTACGCAAAGGCGGATTCTACGATCGACAGCCTGTATATTTCACGAACCGGGAGAGTGAACGAGCCGATCAGCTTTGACAACCTTGGAGTCTCGGGAGCGGAAATAAAGCTGTATGAGAGATCGCCTGTAGAAAGCGATTACACTTTGATAGGGACATTGTCCGAATATACCGAGCGGGCGGGAATATATTATCTGCCTTCATCGGATTTTCCCGGCGGGTTCAAGACCGGTTACAGCTACAGAATAGAAGTCCTGCATGATGATAGCGACGATATTTACGCCGAGACCGTATGCCCGCCCGAATTGACAGGTATCACTGTAAAAAATGTAAAAAGCGATACAGAAATGACATCCTTATACGAGGATTCTCTAGCCACAGACACGGTATACTACGAAAGAGGGGAGAGCTTTGATGACCTCAAGCTGATCTCCTGCGAATTCGATTCGCTTTTGATACTGGCGGAAGAGCGTATGGCATCGTTCAGGATCGTTCCTGATGAGATATGCAGGATAGATACATCTTTCTGGCTTGAAGACACTACGAAAAACGTATGGGAGGATTATCCGATCGAGACTCAGATATTCAAAGATCAGAAAAAGTACGGGCAGGATGTTGTTGAGTTCTATCTGCGCAGTTTCCCTGTTTACTGGTATAATTTTTATCATGAGGGAATGCATACGATTATATTTTCCTCGACCGATAAGGTTTACAGGGCTTTCATGGAATCCCGGTACGGCGGTGGTGAGAGATATACAAATGTCGTTAACGGACTGGGTCTGTTCACTATAGGAAACGCCTCAGGAGCTCGAAGCCGTTACAGGGTCTACGTAAAATCGCTGGAGAATAAATATCCGTAACTGTCTTACAAGTTGACATTATAAGCAAAATCAGTTATATTTACCCCTCTTTGAACACGACCGGAGACGTGGCCGAGCGGTTTAAGGCGCACGCCTGGAAAGCGTGTTTCCGCAAGGAAACGTGGGTTCGAATCCCACCGTCTCCGCAAAGAGAACCGGCTTGTACCCATAGCTCAACTGGATAGAGTACCTGGCTACGAACCAGGCGGTTGGGGGTTCGAACCCCTCTGGGTATATTTAATGAAAAAAGGCAGATGTTTCTGCCTTTCTTTATTGAATGTTTATTTGTTTATGCGTATTCTCTTGAGGATATATATAAAAGCTTCTAAAAATATCTGTTATCCTTCTTCAACAATTCCTCCGTCATCCGAATCATTGTAAGCTGCGTATATCCTGAATGAAACAATAAGGCATAAGGCTGCAGATACTGCTCCGAGACCGAATACTGCGTAATAACCGTAGTCATCCCCGAAATTGAAATACAGCAGTCCTGTTGTAAAAGGGAAAACTATCTTGGCAGCAAATATGAGCCTGTCATAGATGACGGCATTAGACCGCTGTTCATTTGGGGTCGCGAAGTATGAGATGAAGCTTTTTATCGCATTATCAAAAAGAGTAGTAGTGCCGTAAAGCGAAAGTATTCCGAGAAGAACGTATTTCATGAAAGAATCTTCGGCAACTAATGGAGTAGCTGTAAAAATCAGAACAAGGAAGAAAATAAAACTTACGAGATACCTGATCTTCATTGTGACATCTTCACCCTTATTTTTCATGATCTCGGTTGCTTTTCTGCGCAAGAAAAAAACAAGAGAGGAGTGAAGAAGAAAGATCAGACCTATGAATCCCAGACCCATGTGAAATTTTTCTACAAGAAAGAAAGCTCCGAAATATATCATTATGATGTTGATAATAGAAGTAAAAAATGTCAGAATGTAGAAATTGAAGAATTTTCCCCTGATAATAAACTCGATATTCTCTTTTAGAGCTTTTGCCGCCGCAGCTTTCTTTGAACTGAGAATGCCTATGATTATAAGCG
>DAIMKZ010000088.1:0-9872 GCA_036721445.1 Candidatus Delongbacteria bacterium | reverse complement strand
AGGATTTACTTGAAGAAACTTTTGCAATTCAAAAAGAAAAAATGTAAATTAACTATGTTGAGGAAAAAAAATGAAAAAGTTGTTACTAACTCTGTCACTGATGTTATTTTGTATTCCAGTTTTATCTCAAACTACTGAATTAAACAATGAATGGGAGATTTTCACTTTTGTTGCCAGTTTCACGGACGATCCAAACCCGAACATAGCGTTCAAGGAACAGCATACAGATACTCTGCTAAATCCTGTTTACCCCGTTATGTTTAAACTCCCTGATAAAGTTAATAGTGAAGAATTGATCTCTGTTGACAATTATATAAAGAATTATGGTGAAATTCCTTACTTCTGGAATGAAGACAGCACTGACGGGTTCCTCCAGACCGCAATTTACAAATACTTTTATGCTATGTTCAAAAGATCGCTGGTAGGATCACCGGGGGTACAATGCGATGTTAAGATAACTTATGTAAGTGATCCTGGTAATTCCGAAAGCAAGTACTGGGTTATCCCAAGATCTGATTACTCAACGAATTTCTCTAGACTTGAAGACAGGATAATTGATGTATTAGGCGAAGACACATGGAATTCATATTGTGACAGAAGCAAATTGAAAGTAGTAATGCTTATGGTGCCTTTAGTAAATTACTCCGAACCGCACGGAGAGGCTCAAGTTCTTGGAACTAAGACATGTGTGTCTTATAGACCAGATGTATTGAATGAAACTACTATAGTTGTAGCTCACGAACTTGGTCATTTATTATATGGTTTTCTTGATGTCGGAAAAGGCACGGCTACATACATTGGGAAAAAGGACGGACAGTTTATTGGAGCATCCTACAGCTCAGCATGGCCTTATGACCTAATGGGAAGAGGGTATGGTTTCGGTTCTCAATACCAATTGTACGGTCTGAGTAGTTTTCATTCGAATGACCTTTTAAAATTTTACCCTAATTTACTTCGTCCAATTAATGTAGAAGAACAGTTGACAAATAACAAAACAGTAGTCAGATTAAAATCACCGAGAGAACTTCTTACAATCCCGGATTTAACAAACGGAGTTACTCAAGCAGTTACCATCCCGGTAGAAAATATTGATTTACCGGAAGAAGGTGAATGGAATGGCAATTATGTAACTGATCAGAAGTTTCTAATTGAATATAGAAACGGAGAACGCTTTGATAACAATTCAGCAATGTATAGAGACGGCGAGAATACAGGCGTACTAATATCACATATAATAAACGACGAAAGCTACTCCAGGATAATTGATATTGAATGCGCAACACCTTTACCAGAATATTCTCGGGATCCTTCTCTTTCTTGGGATGATGGAGTGTTCCCTGACGGTGGACTAACTATATATCCCACTAATGGATTATGGTATTTTGGGAAAAAGATAAATGACTGGATGGATGATTATGCACCAAACAGCGTTTATACAATCAACGGAGGTAAAAGTGCATGGTGGAAAGCACCTACAGCTCTGCCGAACCAGGCTCTTCCTGAGGATCTTTTTAACGATACAAATCGCAACGCATTTACACCGGCAACCCGCCCAAACACCAGATCATGGAAAGACAACGAGACCAACATCGCAGTGTTCATTGATAAGATCGAAGGAGATTACGCCGACCTTACCATCTACAGGAACTATCACTCAAATCCGCTGACCGCGTCAAACGCCAAAACATTGCCCGACGGCGAAAAAGGACTTGACATTCTAAATGACGGTTACATTGGCGAGAATTTTTATGTTGGGGAAAATATGCATCTGTACTTAGGAGGTGGTATAATTCCAGAACCGAAAACGACACTCGTCCCTAATACAGATATGCATGTTAAAAATAAAGGAGTACTTCATCTTAAACAGTATTCTAAGTTAAAACTTGAAAATTCTCTGCTGACATTTAAATTTGGTTCTTATTTCATACCAGACAGCGATGTATCAATTGAATTAAGCGAGTCAGATTTGAACTTTGAAGATGAATCAATAATAGATGACAGATACTGTAACTCCTACAATATAAGTGTCACTAATCAATCTTCATTCTACAAATCCGAATTTGAAATGAAAGGGTCAAGTGAACTTACTTTAAATGAAGGTTCGAAATTCACACTTCTTTCAGGAACTAATTTCACTATCCCTGCAGGCACAAGTCTGATTATGGACAGAAATTCGGAATTCGTTGTCGAAAGTGGTTCTAATCTGATTATTGACCCGAGTGCTGTAATTCAAATGGAAGAAGGAGCGAAGATAACGATTCAAAACGGAGTTACCTTGACACTTGACGGAGTTACGATCAACGGATCAGACTGGGTAGGAATAAATGCCGAACCTGGAAGTATACTTTTTGCTGGATACTGTTCCTTCGCTGGAGCTGAAACGGCTATAAGCGGTACTCCTGCAAAACTGTCTGTGGCCAGCTGTACTTTCACTGACTGCAGAAACGGTATCGAACTTACTGCCTGCAACGACTTCAGGATCATCAGAAATACTTTTACAGGTAAAGGAGAAGGCGCAGCTATTACAGTAATTCAGTCGAACGGATGGATCAATAACAATATCGCTTCAAATTTCTATAAAGGGCTGAATGTGATCTCCTGCTCACCGCTCATGGTTCAAAATACGATCACTAACAATGTACTAAACGGTGTTTATACAACCGGATACAACACTTATCCGCAGATGTATAATCCAATTCAGGTAGCAAGCCTAAAAAGCTTAGACGAAGACTTAGGCATTGATGACAGAGAGCTTAATAATACGGTTTACAACAACGGAATAAACTATGTTCCTCCTCTGGGTTTCATTTCGAAAGCGTCCCAGCTGTATATGGTGTCTGACAGCAACATTTATCTGAACGAAGGCATGAATAACATCTATTCCGACGGAAACTCCGTGCCCTGTATCAGAACGATAGGTCTTATTCCGGAAGGCGTGATACCGAGACCGATCCTGATATACGCACCCGGGAATTACTGGGGTTCGAATGTGAACGATTCGTTCTTTGCTTTGTCAGTGCCTTATTATATTGACTACAGCGATTACTCTACTGTGCCATATGGAACAGATCCTTTGACTTCACCGGGCGGAAGCAACGAACAGGCGTCGAAACTGCTTGCAAAGGCTCTTGAAGCGGAACTTGACGGGAAGTACGATAAAGCTATAAAGACATACGAGAAAATAATCGAAAAGTATCCTGACAGTTCAGAAGCAATGGTTGCTTACGCAAAACTGCCTGACAGCTACACACAGGAATCGTTGAGCATTGAGCCTCTTATTGAGATGTATGACAATAATATAGCTGACGAGAACTCGAACAAAAAATTCTTTAAAGAGCTGAAAGTGTCATCCCATATAAAGGCAAAGAATTATGATACCGCAATTGCTTTATCGGAAGAGATGAAACTTGAAGCAACAACGGAAGATGAGATCATTCTGTGCGACATTGATATTGCCATTGCAAACATGCTCAAGAACGCGGAGAATAAAGGAAAAGGCAGGAATGAATCAACCGCTGCCGATATAACAGCACTTTTAGACAAGCTGGCCGGAAGCGAAAACAAAGGAGAACCCGCAGGAATCACGGATGCGGCATTACCTAAATCTACAACTCTGTACCAAAACTATCCGAACCCGTTCAATCCTGTAACACAGATAAAATTCGATCTGGCTAAGGCGGGTAAGGTTCAGTTGAGAGTTTATAACATCAGTGGACAGAAAGTAGCTGAGCTCACGAACGAAGTAATGAACGCGGGTACTCACTCCGTTGAGTTTGACGGAAGCAACCTAAACTCGGGTGTATATTATTATACACTTGAAACTAACGAAATCATGCACACACAGAAAATGATTTTAACCAAGTAAATCTTTGAACAGGCAGGCAGAAATGCCTGCCTGAATTAATTTTGGAGGCAGTATGAAATTGAATAGAAAACTCATAACTTTGATAATCCTAACTTTCAATATATATTGTTACTCTCAATTTTCAGGCGGATCCGGTACGGAAGAAGATCCATATCAGATAGCCACAGCTGAGGACTTAAACAATATACGATATTACCTCACTTCAAATTTTATTCAAACTGCAGACATTGATCTTGGAGTAGCACCTTGGAATGAAGGTGAAGGTTGGGATCCGATAGGTGATTACAATCTTTTCGATCCTTTAAAATCATTCAGAGGGAACTATGATGGTGATAGTTTCACTATTTTTAACTTGTACATTAACAGACCATCCGAAAGTTATTTAGGTTTATTTGCATCATCTGAGGATTGCGTTCTTGAAGATATCTCCATAAAAAACTATAATATTATTGGGGGTGCGGCAATTGGCGGATTAGTTGCAATTTCATACAATGATGATGTAAGCAATTGTATCGTAAATGGCACTATTGTAGGTGGTTCAGAATTAGGTTTGCTTATATATTTTTTTGAAGGTTATAATATAAAGGATTGCCATGCGGAAGGAGATATAAATGCCGAACGTGGATATGTAGGTGGATTAATTTCTATGTGTAATGCTGACTCAGTAAGAAATTGCTCAGCAAAAGTAACTATAACAGCTAATGCTAACTTTGTAGGTGGTTTTTTTGGGTATTGTATTGATACTGATTTAATAGAGAATTGTTATTCGGAAAGCGATATTACGGCACAAAACTGCGATTGGGTTGGTGGTTTTATAGGTGGTTATCCTGTATTAAATAATCCTGTGACAATCAAATATAGTTTTTCTAAAGGTGCTTTATATTCTAATCCATTATTAATAAATACCGGAATCGGTGGTTTTATCGGCCAAATCTCAGGATATGAAATCGCAACAATACAAAATTGCTACAGCTCAGTGGAAGTAACAGGTAATGATAAAGTTGGAGGATTCGCAGGTAGTATATATGAATATACTAGCATTCAGAATTGCTACTCCACAGGTCAAGTTACTGGCAATACGAATGTCGGTGGCTTTGCAGGTATTATCCAAAATTCCGAAAATGTTACTATTACAAACTCTTATTGGGACACGGAGACTTCTGGAATTGATTCTTCAGCCGCAGGTGAAGGTAGAACTACGCCTGAGATGACTCTGCCTTATTCTGGAAATACTTATGTTGGTTGGGACTTTGTAAATGTATGGAAAGACGATACTGCAAATCAGAATAACGGTTATCCTACTTTCCTTTGGGTGAGTGGAATTGAAGAGGATGATGATTATATGATTCCTGAAACAAGCAGACTTTATCAGAATTATCCGAACCCGTTCAATCCTGTAACGCAGATCAGATTCGATCTTGCTAAGACAGGCAATGTTAAGCTGAGCGTTTACAACATAAACGGGCAGAAAGTTGCTGAGTTGCTTAATGGAGTTCAGAATGCCGGGATTCATACTGTTGAGTTCGACGGAAGTTACCTGAATTCGGGTGTTTATTATTACACACTGGAAGCTGACAGTAGAGAGATGAGCAGGAAGATGCTGTTGGTCAAGTGAACTTTTGGTTTTTTTCCTTGAATAATATATTTTTTTACATTACCTTACAGTCCGTTTTATTCGGGGTGTAGCGCAGTCCGGTTAGCGCGTTACGTTCGGGACGTAAAAGTCGGAAGTTCGAATCTTCTCACCCCGACTAAAACCCTTGAAATAATCTTTAAAGTTTCCGTTCGGGATGTAGCGCAGCCCGGTTAGCGTGTTTGTCTGGGGGGCAAAAGGTCGCGAGTTCGAATCTCGCCATCCCGACTCGGAATTTATAATAATCAGGAGAAAACAATGAAAAGAACTGCTTTTTCCGTTGTATTTACAGCGGCGTTTTTCCTATTAGCGTCATGCGGAAATTCCGTCGCGGTAAAACAGGATCCGGTAACGAGAACGCTTATCGCAGATGTGATCGGTCAGAAAAATGTGCTCGTAGGAGAATTCGAAGACGGTTCAAAAATCGTTGAAGGGAATCTGAGCGCAGATGTCGTGACATGGGAAGGCTGGCAGCTTCTGCTCAGGACCGAGCAGGGTCAGGTCTATGATCATCTGTCGCAGGAAATGTTCTATGAAGGCGACAGGGTAATAATAGTTGTTCAGGACGGAAAGGTCCTTTCTGTCAAATTCGCCCCGTAAAGTTCGTACTCTGACACATCATCAATCCTAATATTATAAAACTCGCCCGGGTTCAATTCAGACTGAATTATTACTTCATTATCAACATCCGGAGCGTCCCTGTACGTTCTTCCGTACGACTCACCCCATTCGCAGCGGTCTATAAGCACTTTTTGAAATGTACCTGCCAGCTCAAGGTTTTTTTCGTACGATATCTCTCTCTGAAGTTCGAGTATTTCACCTGCCCGCTTTACTGCGGTTCTTTTTGATATCTGATCATCCATGCTGAATGCAGGTGTGCCCTCTTCCCTTGAATACGGGAAAACGCCGAGCCTGTCGAAACGGATCTCTGAAATATGTTTTTTCATAGAGTTGAAAATTTTTCTGCTTTCACCGGGAAATCCGGTTATTATTGAAGTTCTCACAGCTATATCCGGAATAATTTCACGCATCATTTTTATTCTTGACAGAATACTGTCTGAAGTGTCTCCCCTTTTCATCATTTTAAGTATCGCTGTTTCCGTATGCTGTACGGGGAAATCCAGATAATTACATATATTATCATAAGCCGCAACAGTCTCGATAAATTCTTTCTTTACGATAGGAGGGTGGGTATATAGAAGTCTTATCCATCTTTCATTCCCGCACAGTCCGGACAATTCTTTCAAAAGCTCATTTATACCGGACCTGATCTTAATATCCTTTCCGTATGAACTTATCTCCTGCCCCACGAGAATTATCTCTTTTACACGGCCTCCTGAAAGAAGCGTTTCTGCCTCTTCCATTATGGAATTTATGCTTCTTGACCTGTACCTGCCTCTTATTCCGGGTATGGCGCAATATGAGCATTTATGGTCGCAGCCGTCAGCTATTTTTATATAAGCTATGTGATCGTGTTCAAGAGCTATCCTTGAACAGAAAGGGTTTTTTTGATCCGAATTTTCAACACCCAAAGAATCAGCGATCTTCTGAACTTCTCCGAGCCTGAAAAAACCGTCAGCTTCTTTGAATTCTTTCTTGAGCTCTTTGAAATAACGCTGGATCAGGCAGCCTGTCAGGAAGACCTTTTTAAACTTACCGTTCTTCTTATCCTCGATAGCGTTAAGAACGGCATCGATCGATTCCTTTTTGGCATCGCCGATAAATCCGCATGTGTTGATCAGTACGGCTTCGCCGCTTTCGAAATCCGGAGATATTTCGTATTTATCGGAAAGAACGCCGGCTATAACTTCGCTGTCAACAAGATTCTTGTCGCAGCCGAGCGTAATTATCTTAATTTTTTTCATTATATCAAAGAGGCGCATTACTGCGCCTCTTCCTTAATTATTTCAGGTAGTATGTTTGTAATGGCGGAAAGCCGTTGAATTCTACTGCGCTGTAACTGGAAGTGTATGCGCCGGTGGTAAGCCAGTACAGCCTGTCCCCTATCGCGAGGTTCAGAGGAAATTTGTATGCAGTGTTCTCATACATTATATCCTGACTGTCGCAGGTAGGTCCTGCAAGAATGACCTCTTCTGTCTCGCCTTTCTTCTCGCTGTAAACAGGATACTTTATCGATTCGTCGAGGGTTTCGATGAGACCGCTGAATTTACCGACATCGGTATATACCCATCTGACCAGAGCCGTCCTTGCCTTCCTTGAGATCAGAACGACTTCGCTCACAAGAACGCCGGACTCTCCCACCATCGATCTTCCCGGCTCCAGAATTATTTCAGGCAGCTTTTCGCTGAAATCTTCCTTCAGGTATCTGGTTATCTCTCGTGCGTAAACATCGATCGTGTTCGTCTTAGCTATGTAACTGGCAGGAAAACCTCCTCCCATATTGATCATTTTAAGTTCGATATTCTCATGCTCGCTCAGCCAGTCGAAAATGTATTTTACTTTTGATATTGCAGAGTCCCATGCTCCGATGTCATGCTGCTGGGAACCTACGTGAAAAGAAATACCGTACGGTTCAAGTCCCAGTCTCGAAGCTAAAATAACGAGGTCTATTATCATATCGGGGTGACATCCGAATTTTCTGCTTAAAGGCCAGTCAGCAGTCTCAGAGCTTTCGGTGAGTATTCTGAAGAAAACTTTTGATTTAGGGGCTACAACGGCAATATTTCTAAGGTCGCTTTCGCTGTCTGTCGCGAACATCCTGATACCCTTGTTGTAAGCGTATTTAACGTGTTCGGCCTTTTTTATTGTATTGCCGTAACTTATCCTATCAGGATCAACATCCAGTGCAAGTACTTTATCCAGCTCGTATATTGAAGCTACATCAAAATTAGAACCGAGGTCCCTTAGTACTTCTATCACTTCGTTACCGGGATTGGCTTTTACAGCATAATACTGTTTAGCGAAAGGAAATAGCTTCTGCAGATTTGTATATTTCTTTTTTATTTTTTCGAGATCAACTACAAGGAACGGAGTTTCATGTTTGTCGGCAAAGTTCTTAATCTTATTCCATTCTTTATGTGTCATGTAGTCAAAGATCATCGTCACCTCCTTTGTTTTTGCGGAATAATAATACTTATTTAATTTTAATACAACACTTATTTCGACTTTTTTACTGTCGGTTCAGGGATAAAATAATTATATTTTCCCGGTCATAAAATCCGGAGAACATTATTCACAAAAATAATGTGATAATACATACTGATCTTTACAAAGCATTCTTATTCGATATGGACGGTCTTCTTTTAGATACGGAAAGAATATGCTGGGAGTGCTTTGTAAATGCCTGTAAAAAATTCAGTTATCAGCCGGATTTTAATATTTACAGGAACTGTATCGGCAGAAAAGCTGAAGAGGGTGATCTTATACTTTCCGAGGGATTCAAAAACCATATTCCCTATTATGAAGTTAAGAATGTCTGGAACGATCTGTATGCCTGTGTTATCGAAACAGGCAATATTCCTCTGAAGTCAGGTGTATTAAATTTTCTGGAAATAGTCTCCGGAATGAACAAAAGAATGGCAGTCGTAACTTCAACCGGAATAAAAACAGCATCGAAAAAACTTTCTTCAGCCGGTATAATTGATTTCTTTGAATTCGTAATGAGCGGTGACCGGGCCGAAAATTCAAAACCTCACCCTCAGATATATCTGCAGGCTGCTGAGCAGCTTGGTTTAGACCCTTGGGAATGTATAGTTTTTGAAGATTCTGACAACGGTGTAAAAGCGGCTCACGGAGCAGGAATGGAAGTTATACAGATCCCCGATATTTCTGAACCTTCGCCCGGTGCTATGGAACTGGGCCACAGAATAACTTCTTCTTTCGATAATATATTACTTAGATAAAAAAAGCGGGAAAATCCCGCTTTTAACTTATTTCTTTTTATGCCTGTTTTTTCTCAGTCTTTTTTTTCTTTTGTGAGTATTGATCTTATGTTTCTTTCTTTTTTTACCGCTCGGCATCTGCTTCCTCCTTTATATTTACTTTTTACTTCTGTTCACTTTGTCTTTCAGGCTTTTTACCGCTTTGAATACCGGAACCCGTTTCTCAGGTATTTCAAGCCTTTCTCTGCCTTTTGGTTTGTAGGCGATCCTTGCAGCTCTCTCAGCCACTTTGAAGGTTCCGAACCCTCTGAGTTCGATGACGAAATCATCTTTGAGGCTGTCTTTTATCACTTCTATCATATTGTTTATAACACTGCCTGTTTCTTTGTAGGAAAGGCCTGTTATTTCATGAACCTTTTTGATGATGTCAAATTTTGTCAATTTTTTTACTTCTTTCTTTTTTTGCTCCACTTTAGACTCCTACTAATTATTTGTTTAATTTTCATAAAGTATTTTGTTAAATTTGTAATAG
>DAIMKZ010000087.1:0-10000 GCA_036721445.1 Candidatus Delongbacteria bacterium | reverse complement strand
GGAGTAGTCGGTCTGATAATTGATACAAGGGGCAGACCGTTCAATTTGGCTAAAGACACAAAAAACAGGGTCGAACTACTGCAGAAATGGGATATTTCAAAGAACTATAAACCGAAATCCCACAGGGACGGAGTTTAAATTAACGATAATGCAAAGGAGAATATAAAATGGCTCACGCATATACACCAGGTTTAAAAGTAGCCGCCAGAACTGTGATCGAAAAAACGAGAAAACTTCCTCTACTGGGTCAGGTTCTTGTAAAAAAGGGCGATAAAATACCCGCACAGACGATCGTAGCTAAGACCGAACTTCCGGGAAAAGTATACCCGATAAACGTAGCCGGCCAGCTGGGACTGGGTAAAGCTAATGAACTTATTGACTGTATGCTTAAGAAAGAGGGTGATGTGGTCAAGAACGGAGAGATCGTTGCGCAGAGCAAGGGTTTTTTCGGTTTTTTTAAAAGTGATTACAAAGCTCCCATCGACGGTACTATTACACAGGTATCTCATATCACAGGGCAGGTAATTTTTAACGCTCCCGCCATTCCCGTGGAGATAGACGCTTATGTTGACGGTGAGGTTAAAGAAGAGATCCCGAGCGAAGGTGTAGTCATGAAAACCGAAGGTGTTCATATACAGGGGATCATCGGACTTGGAGGCGAGACCTGCGGTGTGATAAAGATGGTCGCGGATGCGCCTGATAAGATCGTTGACATAGGCATGATAACCGAGGAACTGAAAGGAAAAGTGATCGTGTGCGGATCGAAGATCACAACGGACGCGCTCGCAAAAGCCGGAAAGATCGGAGTGGCGGGTGTGATCACCGGAGGATTTGATTATCAGGATATAAAAGACATTCTCGGCACTGATCTCGGCGTTGCAATAACTGGACATGAGGATATTGGTTACACACTGATACTCACAGAAGGTTTTGGAACTATTCCGATGGCCGACAGAACTTTCAAACTACTTAAAAAATATGAAGGTTTCAAAGCATCAATAAATGGAGCTACACAGATAAGGGCAGGAGTCATGAGACCGGAGATAATCGTTGTTCATGATCACCAGACTGAAGATACCACACACAAGAATTACGCACAGTCAGGACTGGAAAAAGGTGATCAGATCAGGATCATCAGAGCTCCGTATTTCGGCAAATTGGGAAAGGTAATAAGCCTCCCGGTAGAACTGCATAAAGTCGAATCAGGAACATGGGTAAGGGTAATGATGGCCGAGATCGACGGAAAAGAAGTACTTGTTCCTAGAGCAAATGTTGAAGTAATTGAAAAATAAAATACCGGGGACGACCATGAAAAACTTGTTGCCGACACTGCTGATCTTCTCTGTAATTTTGACAGCACAGCAGGTAAATACTAAGAGAATGATCGATATACCAACCGCTTTCACGATGGATCAGGCTGAACTTGAGATCGGAGGAAGACTTTACGCCACTGACGGAATGAGCGGGGAAGTCAACATTGGTATATTCAATAATTTTTTCATTGGAGTCAGCTATGGCGGCACCGATATAATAGGGAGAGAAAAACCAGTCTGGAACGGTCATCCGGGTGTAAGGCTTCAGTACAGGATCATCCCTGAAGATTTTTACTATCCTAATGTATCTGCCGGTTTTGACAGCCAGGGTTACGGTCAGTGGTATGATCCGAGATATGAGATAAAGTCGAAGGGTTTCTTTCTTGTATTGAGCAAAAATTACTATGTCTCGGAAGGCGATCTGGGAACCCTGGGCATCCATGCAGGTGCGAATTACTGCGTCAACGAAGAACCGGTCGACGGTGACGACAATGTTAACTTCTTCGTCGGCTTCGATAAAAGTCTTATTAAAGATGTTACTTTGCTTGCTGAATATGATCTCGGACTTAACGATAATGCCGGCGACTCTTACAGAAGGGAAAGAGGGTATCTGAATATCGGTATAAGATGGTCATTCAGTAATCAGCTTCATCTCGAATTAGATATGAAGGATATTCTCAAGAATGTAAAAGGCACTGATAATTTCAGCAGAGAACTCAGGATAATTTATAATTCTGCATTTTTCACCAAATAATTATTCCCGGAGAATTTCTATCATGGATTTGAAAAAATACTATTCTAAACTCAATTCTAAAGCTCAGAAAAACTATGAAAGGCAGATTTCAGAAATATCTGAAATAATATCCGCTCTGACATTAAAGAACTCAAAAGAAGCTGTTTTTCTTCTTAAATCCGCAGAATATATGATCAAATGTTTTAAGCTGGAAAAAGAAATTGATGAATACTTCTTTGAAAGTAAAGCTGCGAAACAGATAAAAGCAATAATGAATCCTTTATATTCAGAACTAAGACCCCGTAATTATCAAAAATCTTATCTGAATCCGGACTATTCATCCGAAGTCTTCGGTTTGAAAACTGGAAAGTACATTTACGCTCTTTATTATCAGTTCATACAATTCAGGAACTTCGCTTTTGAGCACAAAATATATCAGATGGAAAAATATAACAGAATGTTCCTTGATATGTATGCCCATTTTTCATCCGGGAAAAAATTCTCGGAAAAGTTCCTTAAAGAGCTGTCAAAGATTTATAACGGTACAAACGATCCCGATGAGATATTTTATTCGTACAAAGAAATGTTCGGCCGGGATTTTACACATTATAGGGAAATAGTGCTGAATTCGTCTCCGAAAGATATTAAATATTTATACAGATACAATATCAACATAACCGATAACGAGATCAGGACTGTAGAGTTCTTCAGGCATTATTCGAAACAGAAACTCGATGCGCTCGCAAAGCAGATTGCAAAGGCTTACGCACAGGGCTTTATAAATAATGATAAAGACCTCAGCCGTAAATCTTCTGTACTTTTAAGATTCAGCGCAGGTCAGGAAGAACTTATAAAAAGGCTTATCTTTTTCCTGAACAAGAACTACGGTCTTGAATCAATTGTAGGGCCGCCTTCGTCAACGCCGATCAATAAACAGATCAGTCACGACCTCAAATTCATCAATGCGACCTATCTGAATAAAGAATTCGCTGAAAGAAGACTCGACGCAACCGAAAAAGTAATGAACAGGATCAAGGACGATCTGGATGCTTATTCAGGTATAATACTGGTTGAAAGTTTCGGTGAAAAACCGTTCTCTCCAAGATCAAAGAGAACAGCATGGTCTCTAAGCTCTGAACAGCAGCTCGTTTTCCAGAACATGATAAGCAAAAACCAACAGCTCAGGCAGAAGTTCATACCGCGTACGGAAACAAGTTTCTGCATAATAGCTTTTCCTTCTCCCGAAATAGGAAAGGATTTCGAATCTATATTTGAAGACATCATGGAAGTAAACATGCTTGATTCGGGAAAATATGAGAAGATACAGAAGAATATTATTGACGCGATAGACAAAGCTGAAAAAGTTCATATAAAAGGCAGGAACGGCAACCTTACAGATATAATCATAATGAATCAGAAACTGAAAAATCCTGCAAAGCATACAAATTACTGCAACTGCGGAGCCGATGTTAATATACCTGTCGGAGAAGTGTTCACAAGCCCGAAACTCACCGGGACAAACGGCACGCTTCACATTAAGGAGACTTTTCTGAACGGGCTCAAATTCAAAGAACTCAGACTCGAATTCAAAGACGGATTCATATCAGATTACAGCTGTTCGAATTTTAATAAAAAAGAAGATAATGTAAAATTTATAAGAGAGAATCTGATTTTCCCGCATAAAACTCTTCCGATAGGTGAATTCGCAATAGGTACCAACACTCTCGCTTATACCGTAGCCAAAAAATACGATATTCTTGATGTGCTCCCTGTTCTTATAATCGAAAAGATGGGCCCTCATTTTGCGATCGGTGACACTTGCTTCTCGCACGAGGAAGATAAGGCTGTATTCAATCCTATCGACAATAAGCAGATAACTGCAAGAGACAACGAGATGTCCATAAACAGGAAGAAAGATCACTCAAAAGCTTATACCGGCGTTCACACAGATATAACTCTTCCCTATGAGGATATTGATTTTATTACAGGGATTACTCGGGACGGAGAGAATACGGATATTATAAGAAGCGGAAGATTTGTAGTAGACGGTACTGAAGATCTTAATATTCCGCTGGATAAAGCTGGAATTTAACCGATAAATGTACCCGAGAAAACTCTCGGATTACCTCCAAGATCCCTCGTTATACTTATATTTTCGAGGGATTTTTCATATATCCGAGTAACTTCTTCTTTCTGATCATAACCGATCTCGAGAAAAAGAAGCCCTCGCTTATTTAATATTTCCGGCAGCAGTTCATTTATTCTTCTGTAAAATGTTAAACCGTCGTTATTATCACTTAGGGCGTTGATCGGTTCGTATTCCCTCACCTGTCTGTTTAGAGTTGAGATAATTTCTTTTCTTATATATGGCGGATTTGATACTATAAGATCGAACTTTCTGTTTATTTTATCAGTGAATATATCGTGCTTTATGAACTCTATATTTTCAATCACATTATTCTTTTCCGCATTCTCCAAAGCCGATTTAAGAGCTGTCTCAGAAATGTCTGTTGCCTTTATCTTTGCGTTCCCGCAGCTATGAGCGACCGAAACGGCTATACATCCTGAACCGGTGCCGATTTCAAGGATGTTAATCTTCTTATCTCCAATATTTTCGGTAATTTTCCCGACCAGAATTTCAGTATCCGGTCTCGGTATCAGAACACCGGAAACAGTTTTAAATCTCAACCCGTAAAATTCCGTTTCTCCGAATATATACTGCAGCGGCTCATGGGCTGATCTTCTCGAAAGCATTTCCCTTATTTTAACAAGCTGATCTTCATTAAGCACTCTGTCAAACTGAAGATAAATATCCAGCCTTTTTATACCTAGAGAATGAGAGATTATAAGCTCCGCACTGAGCCTGGGTTCATCAACATCCTTTTTTCTCAGATGTTCTGCAGAAAGGTTTAATATATCTATCAGGGTTTTCAATTATTCAGCGTATTTCTTTAAAATAAGTTTAAGGTTGGAATATATATCGTCATGATCACTGAAAAATACTGTTCTTAAACTGATGTAATATTTTTCATTATCAACATAACCAAAAACGGGAACATCCGAGATCGTGCGCATTTCTTCTGAAAATCTGGTAAGACTGATGTTTTCCGGTATAATAGTAACCGCCGCACCCTCAAGTTTTTCTGTGGGCATTGCCCCAGATCCTGCCTGATCATAAACTTCCTCGACAGATATTTTCCAGTTTTTCGGAACTGTCCGTTTAATGATCTCAGCCATATTTTCAGCTCTTTGTCTAAGTACATCCCTTTTTTCAGAAAGAAGTTTTAAGGTCAGATGCCCTGCGTCAAGAGGATCCGGTGATATAAAATATTTAAGCGTTTCTTCAAGAAGCGCTAACCGTATCTTATCAGTTCTTAATACTCTCATCAGGGGGTTTCTCTTTACTTTGTCCACAAGGTCTTTTCTTCCCGCTATTATGCCGCATTGCGGACCGCCTAAAACTTTATCTCCGCTGAATGAGAAAATGTCTGCACCTTCACTGACTGCTTCAGAAACCGTCGGTTCATGAGGAAGGCCGTATTTTGAAAGATCGCTGAATACTCCCCCGCCAAGATCATAATAGAGCGGAACCTCATTCTTTTTTGCCATTTCCGCAAGTTCTTTAAGACCGGTCTCCTCGGTAAATCCGTTGATCCTGTAATTAGATGTATGTACTTTAAGTATGGCACCTGTCTTTTTATTTATCGCGTTTTCGTAATCCGAAAGCTTTGTTTTGTTGGTTGAGCCGACCTCCACCATCTTCGCGCCGGACTTCCTGATTATATCAGGCATTCTGAAAGAACCGCCTATCTCAACGAGCTCACCTCTGGATATGATCGCTTCTTTTTTATCTGAAAGAGTATTTATACATATCATCACTGCAGCCGCATTATTGTTGACCACCGTAGCCGCTTCCGCACCCGTAATTATTGAAACCAGCTCTGATATCTTGTCTTCTCTTCGACCCCTTTTTCCGCTTTTTATATCTATCTCAAGCGAGCAGTAACCGGACATTACTTCAACCGCCCGGTCAATTGCTTTCTCGGACAGCGGCGCTCTTCCAAGTCCTGTGTTCATAACAATTCCGGTGGCATTGACAACGCTTTTTGTAAAAGGTTCGAAAAAGGTCAATATCTTTGAAGCTATATCAGCCGTTAAAGTATCAGGCACTGATCTTAACGAACCTTTTTGTATCTTGCTCCTGCAGGTGTCAAGATGAATTCTTATGAGCCTGACAAGTGTCTGATCACTGTATTTTTCTCTCAATACTATAAACTCACTGCTGCCGAGTATTTTATCTACTTTCGGTATTTCTTTTAAAAGATGATCCGCGGTCATTAAATCTGCCAGTTCTTATTTCTTTTTTCGAGTATATACTCGTCTCTTTTTCCCTTTAACAGTGCTCTCTATGGCTTTCCGTATCTGTTTTCAGGTCATTCAGCACCTTAGTGATTCCTTCCAAATCGCTTGAAAAATAATCCAGATAATGATCTTCGATCAGCGAATTCTCCAGAGTATAAGCTATATTTAAAGATTCCTCGAGATCGTATTTATCCTCTTCAGCTTTCTGTGCATTGGATTCAAGATTTCTGATCGCTACCTTCAAACCTTTTAAAGTCAGATGGTAGTCAGTAAATTTAACAGAACCTTCATAAACATTATTAAGGATAGATTTCAGCCATTCAGAATGTTTCAGCTCTTCTCCGTAGAGATAAGACCATATTTTACATTCCGGGAATTTAACTGAAAATACAGCATAAAGTCCGGCGATAGCCTCTTCATGCTTCGCCATAAGCTCAATCACTTCAATTTTTTCTGCCAGGTCAGACATAATTGGACTCCTTATTTTTAGAAAAATAAAGGAGGCATAAAGCCTCCTTTAAATATATCGGATACAATCTATTTAGCCGGCTGATCGCCTGTCTTATTTACTTTAATAAGCTTGGCCTGAGCCCCTGTTCCTGAACCGACATTTGAACCTATTATGTATCCTCCGTCTTTGGTCTGAAGTACTTTAACACCCTGATCATCACCGGTTACTCCAAGATTTTTAGACCATACCGGATTCATCTGGGCATCGAGCTTGAATAACCATGTGTCCGTCCCGCTGCCGGTACTATATCCTGTTACGATGTAGCCACCGTCCTTCGTCTTGTCAATTCCTAAAGCTTTATCATTCTTTGCAGTCTCTCCGAATGAATATTCCCAAATTGCGCCGTCTTCGTCACCGCTAATCGTAAACTCAACTACCCAAGCGTCCTGAAGCCTTGCTTTAGTGTCAGTCTGATTTATCTCTCCGGCCATAACTACTTCACCTCCCAGTCCTCCCTGAGAAGTAACGAATCCGTAGCTTGCTTCTTCTTCAGCATAATCGCCGATATGATTGGCTCCAATCAGGGATATGTTCAGTATGGTTCCGTATGGGTCGTCGGCACTTGCCATATTTCCAAAATCGCCAGATCCCATTCTGCTCCATGTCATCGTGCTGACGAACTGACCGAAATTGTCTATCTCGGCAAAGAACATATCCTTTTTATCGGTACCGTCCTCATAATAGAGTCTCCAGTTATTCCATCCTGTCACCAGATAGTTCCCGTCGTCTTTTACGATGAGGTCCGTTATCATCTGGTCTCCCATTTTACAAACCCAAAGGACATCGTCGAGCTTGTGCAAAGATATATCCTGCCACATTTTCTGACCGACATAGCCCACATGGTATCCCCACACCTCGTTTCCGTTGCTGTAAACTTTAAGCATCCTGACATCGTATCCTGTTTCCCATGTTGTTCTTACAGTTCCATAGTCTTCACCAAGTGGATAATCGAATACTAAAGAATCTGTTCCCCAGATATTATATGTAAACCCGCCTACAACATAACCGTCGTCAATCGATTTTTTTATTACTGTTGCGCCATCGTCTATTGCATAGCCATGAGTTAGCATGCCGTATCCGTAAGTCTTGTTCCAGATAAGACCGCCGTCAGTCTGGTTGATCTTTCTTACCCATGTATCTTTGTCAGTACCGTTATTCCTCCAGCCTGCAAGTACATAGCCTTTATCGTATTCGGTGTCTTCGCAAACACTCTCAGCTATACCTTCTGACGCTGGGATGTCGGTACTCCACTGTACAACTCCTTCTTTATCGTATTTAATTACCCTAGTTCCGAGTACATCACCGGAAGAAACAGCGAGGTAACCATTGTCATAGGTTTCTATGAGTGATTTAAGTTCGTAACCCGCTGTTCCGAGTGCAGTAGTGAATGTCGGAATATATTCGACTAGGGAGAAACCAAGTGATTTTGTCTGAATTGTTCCAGACTTAGTAGTAAGTACAATACTAAAATTATAGGATCCCGCACCATAACTCGTAGTTTCAAGAGAGAAAATTTTTGACACATCAGCTGTATTAGACACATAAAATGGAACTGATTCGCCTGTAACATAAGCTTCTAATTTCCCAAAAAGTGTTAGATCCCCAATTATTTCTATTTCGATTGTAATAGGTTCGCCAATGTTAAATTCCAAATTTGGAGATGGACTAACAATGTTCATAAATCCCGTTACTGCAATCGGAAGGCTGTAGTTGCCAAGATTTATATTAACATCACTTCTAATCTCCCTTACAAAAACCTTAGAAACATAATTGTTTGCATCAATAAATTGGTGTTTGACAATATTTATTGAGGTGCCTGTTTCAATAATATTACCCACATCGTCAGTCAGTACAGTTTCTTTTAACCAATCAGTATCGTAAACACCATTGCCGTCAAAATCCCATTTGTATTCAATAGCGATATCATTCTCGACATCGGATATTTCTGCTTTAAATTCAAACATATCTAAAATTGATGTTCCGGCATTGAGATATAAAACAGACACATCCGCAGTTATATTATTAACTGTTACTGCTTGAACCGCCTGGCCTAGTATTACACTTTCAGATCCTTTTATAGCAACTTCCACTATAGCATTGTAAGATTTCACTTCGTTATACTTACATGTGGAAGGTTTGCTTTTTGATACGATGTTAGCTTTTGTTGATAAATCCTCATCTGTCCATCCTGTATCCCATGTCCCGTCTCCGTCAAAATCCCACCTGTATACAGGAATCTGACTAAGTTCATCCCTTGTGAAACTGGCAACAAATTCAAAAGTATCTATTATCCTTCCGTTACTTGAACTATAGCCTATGGTCACACCCGTTAAATTAGTCAGTGTAAAATTATGCGTCGTTGTGCCAACTTGCACAAATTCGCTGCCGCGTGTTTCTCTAATTACCAGATTTGATGTGTAAGTTTTAATTTCTGTAAACTTATGTGTGCTAGTGTTAGTAGATAATGTATCAACAATCAAGTTACCTAAATCATCATACAGCATTGTCTCGCTAAGCCATCCTGTATCCCACTTGCCATCTCCGTCATAATCCCATTTATATTGAAGTACTGTCCCCGTTTCAACATCGTCTACTACCGCTTGGAATTCAAAAATATCAAGAAGAGTTGTACTTTCATTTTTTAGCGATACTGTCACTTTGATTGGTTCTACAACGATTTCCTTCGAATAAGATCCGATGAATGTATTGCCCACAGAAAAACCAACAGTTGCGTTAAAAGATCCTATTGATTTGTATTTCCATGTAGCCTTTGTCTCTTTAACCCAATCAGTATCGTAAACGCCGTCACCGTCAAAATCCCAAGCAAACAAAAAATCGCCTGTTGCAACATTCGCTTCAGCTTCTTCGACCAATGCTTCAAAGGTGAATGTTGTTATTATTGATTGGCTTGAATCTGCTATAGATATAACAACATCATATTCGGCAGGATCAGGTCCTATAATGTCATTATTGTCACTCGAGCATGCGTAGAAGAACAACGCAACCATAATCATGCTTAACACGATCATAAACAGCTTCTTCATTAAATCCTCCATAATATTATTTTAATTAAAATCTCTC
>DAIMKZ010000086.1:0-10025 GCA_036721445.1 Candidatus Delongbacteria bacterium | reverse complement strand
ACTTTTACAATATCTCTCTTTTGAGTTTCAATTGTCGCAAAATCCTTGCTTATTTCCTTGAAGTTTTTGCCCATTTGCTCAAATTTATCGGCTATATTTTGTTTTATAATTTATATTTACAGAATACATATAAATCGAAATATTTTATTTTTGTATTTACTTTTAATTATAATAATTGACTGCATTCTTTTTTCTTTCAGGTCCTTCCGGGATCTCTTTTGACCAATATCCAAAAGCAACTGCATAAAGAGGTGTGAACTCTTCAGGTATTTCATATTCTTGCTTAAATGCTGCAACTCCAGGAGTTTCGAACCAGAATCTCCTTATTATGCCGTTCCATAAGGATCCGATCTTCAGATTTTCAGCCATCAGAAGCATATTCTGTATCGCAGCCGAACAGTCTGCAACAGCGGTTCCGCTCCTCATATCAGCCGATATAATGATAATGCATGGAGCACCGTAAAACAGATCAAAATTCTTATTATTCGCAACTGAAAGTCTGTTAGGGTCTGTCAGGTACTTTACGGCATTTTCCTTCGCATCATTATTTATCTTTTCAACCGTTCGTTTATTTCTTATGACAGTAAAGTACCATGGCTGCTTGTTGTTACCGCTGGGAGCCCACAAACCGGCTTCGATAACTTGTTCAAGCTCCTCTTCTCTTAAAGGATCCGGCTTGAAATTCCTGCAGCTCCTTCGTGACCTTATGCATCTCATTATTTCATTCATAAAATTCCTCCTTATCCTATTATCAGATCATCAAGCTTTAACTTCGGCACATGATGGACATTTCCTATTCTGTAATACTTAGTGTCGCTGCCTTCGGTTATATCATCAATTATTATATCTTCTTTCGGTTTGCCTATCGCAACAACAAGGACGATCTCATATTTTTCGATATCGATACCCAGAAGATCGGAAAGCATTGGTCTGTTCACGGCTCCGAACATACATCCGCCCAAACCTCTTTCAACTGCTCCCAAAAGCATTGACTGAGCCATTATTCCTGCATCAAGGTTATTTGGAGTATTAAGATCTTTTTTCCTGACCATAACAATATATGCAGACGGTTTTTCCCCTTCTGAAGGTCCGATCCAGTCCTTTAAGAACATAGCCCATTTCAGGCATGAGAATACCTTCCCGTTCTTTTCTTCTGTGCATGATAAGATAAATCGCAGAGGCTGCATATTGCCTCCCGAAGCAGAAAAACGCGCAAGCTCGACAAGTTCTTCAAGTGTTTTCCGGTCTATTTTAGTTTCCTGATAAAACCTTCTGTAACTCCTGTTCTTTTTTACGATCTCAAGCAGGTTCATAAATTCTCCTTTATATCCTTTTAATTATAATATAATCAATTGATCAGTTCAAAATCAACATTATAATAAATAAAAAAGGCAGTTCAAGCCGAACTGCCTTTTTATTTTTCACTTTCTACTTGCCTGAGATCGTTATTCCGCTGACTTTCATCCACGGGAATTTTGTATATCCGAAATCCGTTACCTCCTCAGAAATGCTGACGATATTGTTTATTAGACCGATCAGGTTTCCTGTGACCATTATTTCTTTAACGGGATATTTTATCTGGCCGTCTTCGATATAGTAGCTGTTTTTAGCTATTCCTGAAAAATCTCCGTTGTCATTCGGATGGCCGCCTGAGAATCTGCTCAGAAGAATTCCTTTTTTAGTATTTTTTATCATGTCTGCAAGGCTTACTTCACCTGCGTCTATGGAAAGATTCGATCCGTCCGTTTTTGCTCTCTCCTGCTTTGTTTTCCTTGATCCGAAAAGAGTAAGCAGATTTGATTTGAGTACTCCGTTCTCGATTATATTGACATTCTCATTTTTATAACCGTCACTGCTGAAGAAACTTCTGTAAGCAAAATCGTCAGAGAGAGGGGCGGATCTTACTGTCAGTTTTTCGTTCGCGATCTTCTGACCGAGCTTGCCTTTAAAAAGTGACGAACCTGTAATGTGTGAATAATCTTCGAGATGGTTCAGTACCGGACCGATCATCGAGCCCATACATTCCGGAGTAATTATGATCTCGCCTTCGAATTTCTGGTCGAAAGCCTTTGCGTTTATCTCGTCAGAGCTCTGTTTTAAAAGCGTCTTGAGATTGACGGCATCAATAAACGGTTCCTCAAGCCCTTTCATAAGCTTGTAAGTGTAATTGAATGAAGATGTCTTCTCCCCTTCTTTTGAGCTGAACATCACCATGAACTGATAGTAACCTGAAGTAGAAGCATAATCCACTCCGTTTGAATTCTTCAGTATTAAATTATTCTTGTGATAGGAAACTCCGCCTTCCCTGAGCTGAGTCGAAGGATAAGCTGTCTTAACATGATCAAGGAACTCTTTCATCCTGTCATACATTTTATCATTGTCGGCTTCCATTATTCCGTATTCGAATTCTTCCGCTGGCTGATTTTCACTTATATCGTTAGCTTCTTCCGGATTGGAGGACTCGGCAAGAGAGACAGTATCTTGTATTGCTTTCTCTATTGAGACCGGATCAGTTTTGTTAACAGAGCTTGCACCCTTTTTATTGTCTTTTATAGCGGTCATCTGCAGGCTTGTATTAAAAGTTGTGCGGAACATGCTGATCTCGCCGTTATTGAAATAAAGCTCTCTTACTTCCGAATCATTTATCATGACTTTTGATTTATCCATGCCTTTAGCTTTGAATTCCGAGATGCATTTATCAAGAATTTCCCTGCTTCCCATTATTTACCTCCGATGTTAACTTTACACTTGATCGCCGGTCCGCCCATACCGACAGGCATCGGCTGCTTCTTGCCGCACATTCCCGTACAGTCCCAGTCCATGTCGTCAGAGACCATGGTGACGCTCTTGAGAACATCGACGGCTATACCTGATATTGTAGTATCCTTGATCGCTTTCCCGAGCTTTCCGTTCTTAATCTCGTAACCCAGAGTTATGCCGAACATGAACTCGCTTGTCGCGTCAGCCTGACCGTTCGAGGACTGCATAAGATAATATCCGTCCTTTATGGAAGCTATCATATCCTCCAGTTTGCTCGTTCCGGGAATGATGGCTGTATTTCTCATCCTGACAAGCGGCTCATCCGAGAAATCGAACGCCCTTGCGTTGCCGGTAAGTTCGTGCCCGAAATGTTTTGCAGTTTCTTTGTTGTGCATATATCCTTTCAGGATACCTTTGTCAATAATCACCTGATCCTCGGCTTTCACGCCTTCGTCGTCAATGTAAACGGGCACGGGACATATTTTTCCTTCATAAGTGTGTGCGAAATCTACAAGGCTCACCAGAGGGCTCGCTATCTCCTTATTCAGCAGTTCGCCGGCAACGGAACCTCCCTGCACGAGGTCGGCTTCCGTCGTGTGTCCTATCGCTTCGTGAGCGAGAATACCGGCAAGTTTGGCGTCCATGACTACGTCCTTCATTCCCGCGCTCGCGAACACTCCGTTCGTCTTGTTGATCAGATGTTTGTAAGATTCGTCAATTCCCGGAAAAAGTAATGCGGGTTCGGTAAAAACATCTTCGAACTGGCCTCTGTCTCCGAAAGCCTTGAATATCTCGAAGTTCTCTCCTTCTACAGATTTGTTCAGGATCGCGTAAATATGATATTTCGGCACCATCGAATATGATTCCGATCCGTCCGAAGTGATCGTGTTCTTCTCCATTTCCAGACCTGAAATTATAAGCGTTCTCGAGGTAAGATCAGAATATTTTTCAGCAATATAATCGTCGACTTTTTTCAAAAATCCTATCTTGGCTTTCTGATCGGTCTTCTGCTTTACAGTGTAGAAACTGTTCTCAGAAGTGAAAGGCCTTGAAGCGAAATCCTTTTTTCCCTTGCTTTGTTTCGTGCCCAGAAATGCTGCATTTTCGGTTGCAGCTAGAATAACTTTTTCTATCGCTTCGTCCGAGATCACAGGATTAGATGCAAAACCCCAGTTCCCGTTCTTGTTCACCCTTGCAGAAACCCCGCTTTTAGCCGATGTGGAGTTACCCATGACGTTTCCGTTAACAAGGCTGATGTTCGTTGATCTGTTCTCCTGAACACGAAGTTCCGTGTATTCGGTGAACTCTTTTTTAAACTTGCTTAGATCATACTTAAGCATAGTGCCTCCTTTATATTATTTCCATTTAGTTTCAAGTTCTTCGCGCAGCTCCGATATACGAAGTAAAACTTTGTCGGATTTTTCTCTTAACTCCTCTGTAGAAGTAACTTTGAAAAGACCGTCAAGGAATTCAGCATCATGTTTTTCATAATCCCTGTCTGCATACCTGAGACCGAAATCAGATTTACAAGGTCTGTATTTTAGATTTAACAGGATCCCGAGTGTCCTGTAGATAATAAGGAAATACTGATGGAAAGCTTCGGTGAAATTTCTTCTGGCTAGAGCTTTCTTGAGCTCGATCTCTGTAAGAAAAAGAGTGTCCGTAGCCATATGAAATAATTTCTTTCCTTTAGAGATGATCTCTTCTTCAGGGGTTACTGAAGGAACGACCATTTTTTCCTTCTCGAACCAGATGACTGCTTCACCGTGCCTGTCGGTCTCTGTGAACTTGTTCGGGTTCGATCTTTTTATGACCGCAATATCAAAATAGAACAGCTCAGGAACATTCCCGGTTTTATAAAAACACTGCGAAAAACCGTGCCATGCCGGCTCCGGCATCCTGAATTTTTCCTCGATACCGTACACCGACTCTAAATGAGATTCTATTTCAAAAAAGACATCTTCAACTGCATCATCTTCACAAACAACAGCTAGATCAAGATCGGAATGATCGTCAAGAAATCCTGTCGCCGCTGATCCGCCCTCCCAGACAGCTATCACTTTGTCATTCTTTTCAAGCAGACTTTTCAGTCCCTCTGTTATTTCACTTCTATTTTTCATTTAAACACCTCGCAGTTAATTCAACTGCAAATTAACATTCCAAAAACCATATAAATTGTAAAAAATCGTAAAATTCAGATATCAGTCTTTTCGTCTATAGAGCTGACAAGAAAAATATTGAAGAAATTATTCTCCCTGAAATACTGGCCGGGCGTGATTCCCGACATCTGTTTGAAATCCTTTATGAAATGCGACTGGTCATAGAATTCTGCTTCAGCGCCTGTAGCTGTGAGATTGGGATAGTGTTTTGACCTGTTCTTATAGTATTTGACCGATTTATTCAGCCTGATGATCTTCATGTAGCTTTTGGCGGAGATCCCTATATATGCATTGAAGAGTTTTTCGAGCGAACTCTGGCTTAGCGAGAAGCGTTTTGCAAGTCCGGAGATCGAGGTGCCGTGATTGATATTGATATATTTTATAATGTCTATTATCTTTGTGTTCACGGGCAGTGCTTCAAAGTGTTTAGTGAGGATCTTCTGTACCGCGAGATGTTTTTTATTTAGATCGACTTCCTTCACAGCGGCTTGAAGCTCCTTTGTATCTCTATTACCGAAGATACCGGTCAGAAGTACGCTCATCTCTTTGAATTCCGACATCGGTCTGTGGACAACGCACCTTATTCCGTAAGGCCTGAACCTTATGCCGAACAGCCTTGTACCCGGTTTGTGATTTATCCTTACAGCAGAATTTCTTTGAGGTATCAGCACAGCATCTCTGATAATCTCAGTGCGTCCGTCAGGAAAAGTCCTCTCATAACTTCCATCGAGAACGACTATTATTTGCGGACTGCCGTCGGGAAGATAAACCTGATTAGCCTCAGTCAGTATTTCTTCCGCGATATGAAATTCCCAGAAACACTCAACATAGCTCTGCCAGAAAAGATCGGGCTTATATTCTCTGTAGTATTTATTTTCTTCGGATATTTTCAATTTTCAACTAATATCATGAACTCGCCTTTGAGCTCATTTTTTTTACAGAACTGATATATTTTTGATGCCATATCGTATTTAATAATTTCTTCCGGCATAGTAGCTTTGTATAGGAACAGTATGCGCTTGTCATTGAAAATATCGGCAACGTCCTCCATAACATCTAGCAGCCTGTACGGAGTATCCATTAAAACGACGGGAACATGCAGAGATTTCAGCTTCTTAAGTTCCGCGACCCTTTCCTGCTTTGTTTTCTGTATGAAACCCGCGAACAGGAATTTCCTGATGTCGATCGGAGAGAGAGAAAGGAGCGTCATGAGCGAAGACGGCCCTGGTACCGGAACGACGGTTATGTTCTTTGCGTAGCACCGCTGCAGGAGAACTTTTCCGGGATCGGCGAAAGTCGGGGTACCGCAGTCCGATATAAGCGCGCAGTTCTCTCCTTTGAGGAGAAATTCAAGTGCATAATCAGCGTCCTTTTCCTCATTGTGCTCGTTGAACACGAAATACTCTTTTTTGAAATTGTGGATCGCGAACAGACTCTTTACTGCTGAAGCTTCCTCAGTTAAGATCACATCTGCAGCTTTAAGCGTTTCCAGCGCGCGTTCCGATATGTCGGTCTTGTTGCCGATCGGGATCGCCACAATATAGAGTTTTCCTTTATCTGCCAATTCCGCTGCTTCCTGTATTTTTCGCCGGTTTCACTGATGAGGGTCTTAATACAGCCGGTTTTGTATCTACTTTTGTTGAATCACTGTCCTTCTTATTAACCGCTTCTTCTATCAATATCTTTTTCTTTAAAGGTTCAGGTTTCTTTTTCTCAGGTTCCGGCTTTTTAGGCTCATCATATTTTACACCCTGCTTCTCGGCTATGACCTTGATCTGCTCGCTCATTATCTTGTCCAGATTGTTCTTTTTTTCGCCCTTGTTCGTGCTTGATGATATCACTCTTCTGGCCTCTTCTTTTTCTACTGTCGGAGCCGCTGTAAGAAAATCCTTCTCTTCCTCAAGAGCCTGCTCTTTAGGTTTATCCTCGCTTCTGGCCCGATCGGCTTTCTTTTTAGCCCTCTCGGTCATAAAATAATCCGATGCTGATTCATCTTTATCGGAAGAACCGCCGACAGCTTTCTCATCCAGAACGACCTCGGCATCGCCCTCTGTTACGACGACATACTCTTTCCCCGACTGGTCGACAACTTCCTGGGTGTATGTTAGAAATGAAAAAGTTCCGTTCGTTCTGTTTGAAAGGTCCTGAAAACGCCTGATACCTTCTTTTGAGTTTCCCGAGCACGAGATCGAACTTATGGAAAGAGAATTTTTTAAGGCTTCAGAAATGATGTCCTTCTCGCTTAAATCGTCCCTGTAATTCTGAGGTTCCGCATCACCGATCAGAAAACACAGCTTGCCTGTTTTTCCGTCATTTTTCGACCAGGACAGATCGAACATAGCTTTATGCAGAGCTTCTACAACGGATTCAGGAAAATCTCCGCCGCCGGTCGCGGTCAGTGAATTTATATCCTGCTTTATTAAATTTACATCTGATTCGAAATCATATATCTGAGTAACGTAAGCGTCCCCTCTGTCCTTATATGCAACAATCGCGAACCGGACTATCGGCTTAGGCGTACCCTGAAGTATCTCGTCTATCATTGAGATGATCTTCGACTTGACCACATTGATCTCGTCTCCCATGCTCCCGGTAGTGTCGATCACGAAAGCGACCTCAAGTTTAGGACCGTCGCCATAGTTGTTCGAGGCAGTATTAATATCGGTATATATTTTCCCTGCCAGATCGTCCACGCAGTCGAATATCTTTTCCTTATTGCCTCCTTTTACGCTCTGCGTCGATACGATCCTGCCCGTTTTGACCTCCAGTACCTTACTGTTTATCATAAATGACGAGTTAATGAAAGTTATGCTCCCGGTTATCACGAATTCCGCACCTGTCAGCTCCCCTATCTTAACCTGCTCCGTATCTGAAACGAGGCCGGAGTTATTCAGGCTTAACTCTTCAATTATTTTCGCGAGTTTCTCTCTTTCAACCAGACCGATATTCGGTTTTTCACCCAGCGTTGTCACTATGATGTCGCTTATCCCTGAAGAAAGGAAATCCATTTCGTTATCCGAAGAATTCACAGTGAAATCTAGTACCGCCATATCTACAGCCTGCGGGAACAGCATTGTAAATATCATCATTAAGAACATAACCGTTTTCTTCATTTTCAGTTCTCCCGTGATTTAGATTTTGAACTGACCGAGGAGCCTTCTATAACAATTACGAACTCTCCTTTCGGTGTTTTCTTTTTGAGTTCAGCCAGTACTTCACCGGGCAGCCCGTTTAAATGCTCTTCATATATTTTTGTCATTTCACGCATTACGCAAATCCTTCTGTCCGGCATGATCTCACTCAGCTCGGTGATCAGTTTTTCTATTCTGTGAACGGATTCATACAGTATTATAGTCTTTTTTTCCGAAAATAATTCTTTCAGTTTCGTATTCCTGCCTTTTTTGTGGGGAAGGAAACCCTCGAACACGAAACTGTCGGTAGGCATGCCCGACACGACGAGCGCGTTTATCGCGGCGCAAGCGCCGGGAACACCTTCAACGGCAATGCCGTTCTCCCGCGCCGCCCGGACTATCCTGTAGCCGGGATCCGAGATGCAGGGCGTGCCCGCATCCGAGACGACGGCCACACTGTCACCTGCGAGGAGACGCTGAACAAGAATATCAGTTTTGAAATTCTCATTGTGGTCGTGATAGCTGAAAAGCTTCGCCTCTATTTCAAAATGTTTAAGCAGTATTCCGGTTTTCCTCGTGTCCTCGCAGGCAATAACATCGGCGCTCCTGAGCGTCTCGACGGCGCGCACAGTCATATCGCCGTAATTCCCTATCGGCACGGATACTATGTAAAGCCAGCCTGCCATCAGTCCTCTATCTTCTTTTCTCTGGTCATGAGTTCGGTTATCGCGATCTTCGGGTCCGTGCCGCTGAACAGTACCTCGTGGACCATTGACACGATCGGCATGCTCACGTTCATCTCCGCGGCGATCCTGTTCACGACCCTGCAGGTCTCGACACCTTCAGCGACCATGTTCAGGTTCCGGATAATATCTTCGATCTTCTCACCCTTAGCTATCCTATTGCCCACCTGCCAGTTCCTTGAAAGATTCGAGTTGCAGGTCAGGATCATGTCGCCTATACCTGAGAGGCCTGAGAACGTCTCGCGTTTAGCGCCCATTTCGATCCCGAACCTGATCATTTCCGCTAGTCCTCTTGTCAGCATCGCGGCTTTCGTGTTGTTGCCGAGACCGAGCCCGTCGATCACTCCGGCAGCTATCGCGAGTATGTTCTTGACGCTTCCTCCTATCTCGACGCCTATCACATCGTCGTTCGAATATACTCTGAAATACTCATTAGAGAAAACTTCTCTTATAAGATTCGCCGCATTGATATTCTTGGAGGCTGCTACCACTGCTGTCGGCGCTTTGTATATGGCTACTTCTACGGCAAAAGACGGTCCTGCAACTATTACGAAATTGTCGTCGCTGATGGTGTCGAATTCCGAAATGAACATTTCACGGATGTCTTTACCGGTCGAAACCTCCATCCCTTTTGACACGTTCACTACTGTCATTCCGGTAAAATCAACCTCTCTTATGCTGTCGAAATATCCCCTTATGAACTGGGTCGGAACCGCGTTGATTACGACGTTGGAGTTCTCCAGCGCATGGAGGATATTGCTGGTGAAAGTTATCTTGTCCGGTATTCTGTATCCGGGCAGTTTTGAAGGTATCTCTCTTTTCGAGTCAAGTTCGTCGCATACCGAATCGTCGAACTCCCATACTGTCAGATCGTAACCTTTCGTTGTCAAAAGATCCGCTATTGCGAGTCCCCAAGCTCCAGCTCCGAGAACGCATATTTTCATTTTCCTGTCCCTCCGAGTTTTTCCTTCATTGCTTCTATATACGAATAAGGTATGAAATATTCACCCATAAGTTTTTTACCCGTCTTCCGCCGTCCGTGACAGTCGCTTCCGCCGGATCTAAGGAGTTTGTTCGAAGCAGCTAAACCCTCTAGATATTTTCCTGTTTCTTCATCATATGATGAATGCACGGTTTCTATACCGTCTATTTTTTTTTCTATCAGGTCTTCGAGTATTTCAGGAGAATCTTTAAGATAGAACGGATGAGCTACAAAAGCAAGACCTCCGCTT
>DAIMKZ010000085.1:0-10177 GCA_036721445.1 Candidatus Delongbacteria bacterium | reverse complement strand
CGGGTAGCGTCCATTGCGGTATTTCCTCCGCCTACGATCACAGCTTCTTTCCCTACATAAGGTTTTTCGCCTTTAGCCACTTTCTCAAGAAATTCTACGCCTGAATAAACGCCTTCAGTGTCCATTCCCTCAATGGGCATATCGCTTCCAATCTGAGCACCGACCCCTATAAAGACGGCGTCGTTGTCTTTGTGAAGCTTTTCGAAAGATATATCTTTTCCTATCTTTGTATTGTATTTAACTTCCACATCCTGCCTTAGAATAAAATCGATCTCGCGCTGAAGTACATCAGCCGGAAGTCTGTAGTCCGGGATACCCCATTTAAGCATACCGCCGAGTTTGTCATGCTGTTCGTATATCGTCACTGAATGACCCAGACGCCTAAGGTAGAACGCTGCGGTAAGTCCCGCCGGTCCTCCGCCGATCACTCCTACTTTTTTACCTGTTTGCTCAACAGGCTGAAGGTCCATTATTTCATCTTTTTTTCTGTAAGTTTTATCACCGATATACCTCTTCAGAGATCTGATCGAAACAGGTTTACCTTTGTTGCCCACCGCGCATACATCCTCGCATTTGGCGGTACAGATCCTTCCGCAGGCCTCAAGCATGGGGTTAGTCTCGAACATTATCCGCAGTCCCTCGTCAAGGTCCCTGTTCTTTATCGCGTTTATATATTTCGGGACATCCATATGTGTCGGACAAGCCTGCACACAGATACCGCACTCGAGGCATCTTCCGGCTTCGATCTCAGCCTGTTCGTCAGTAAATCCCATCGCGTACTCGTCAAAATCCTTTTTACGGATGTCAGGTTCTTTTTCCTCCATGTGCTCGCGATCAGGATCGACCAGCCACGCTTCATCTGTTCTTTTATAGCCTTTTTCCGACTTATCCCATTTCTTCGGATCGACTCCGGGAATGTATCTGTAGTCATCAGGGTTTTCCGACACCCACACATAATCGTTCGACATTCCGAGAGAGCCTGTCGGACAGATATCCACGCATAGAGCGCACCAGCAGCAGCGGCCGTAATCGATCAGCGGCCTTAATCCGCTGTCGCCGGGTTTCGGTTCGCGTCCGGCTATCTCCACCAGGTCGATCGAAGCGTTCTGGCATATCTCCTCGCATGATCCGCAGCCTATACATTTCTCAATATCGTTCGTATGAAATCCTCTGTAAAGAGGCGCACCTTCTCTTTCAGTTAAAGGTTTTACGATAGTGTCAGGCTTTTCGAAAGCTCTTTTCCATGCGTTAAAGGGTGAAATTACATCTTTTATGCTCATTTTTACCTCTCTATTTCAGGGGGATAAGTTTGAAGCGAGACCATCAGACCGAAGACATCTGCGTTCGTCTCTCCTTCGGCAAGTTTTTCAAGCAGCGACATGGCGTGAGTATAACTCGGTCCCTTAACATGGACTCTTCTGGGATATTCAGTGCCGTCAGTGACCATATAGTAACCGTATTCACCTCTGCCTGATTCAGCTCTGACATAAGTCTCTCCGGGCGGAATTTTCCAGTGCATTATATCATTTATATGAGTTCTGACCGGACCGGACCTGGGCATTTTTGCAAGTATCTGCCTTATCAGATCGATCGAAAGGCGGCATTCCTGCAGCCTCAGCACCGTTCTTTCATACACATCTCCTTTATTGCCTGTTGTAACATTGAAATCAAGCTGATCGTAAATAAGGTACGGGTGGTCTTTTCTTACATCGTTAGTCACGCCTGAAGCTCTTGCTGTAGTCCCGTTTATACCGAACGGTTCTATCCAGTCCTTCGGGATCACTCCGAGACCGACGGCCCTCGATTTGAAAACCGCATTGTTGAACATTACTTTTTCTATATCGGAAAGAACTTTTTCGATCTTCTGCAGAGTTTTCTCCAGCCTGTTCTCAAATCCTTCAGGTATATCGTATCTTACACCCCCGGGTATGATATACATGTGATATATCCTTCCGCCGGTCAGTTCCTCGAACGAATCGAGGAGATAATCCCTGTGCGCGATCGCCCACTGCCCGATAGTCCCCAGACCGAACGATCCAGCCTGACCTCCAAGACCCATAACAGTAGCTCCGAGCCTCGCCATCTCGAGAGTGAGAGCGCGTATCCATTTTGCCTTTTCAGGAATTTCAATTCCGGAAAGCTCTTCTGCGGCCGCTGCGAAAAGATATTCGTTCGTGTCGGGCTCGGGAACGCATATCCTGCAGACTATGGGAAAACAGTTTATAAATTTTCTTCTTTCCATCAGCTTCTCGAACCCTCTGTGAAGGTATCCGACATGAGTCTTGAGCTGTTTTATTTCATCTCCTTCGAGCAGAAGTTCGATGGACATGTTTCCTGTTATTCCCGGATGCTGAGGACCCTGCCAGATCTTTACATATCTGCCGGATTTGAGGTCATACTCATGCTTATCGTTCCATATCGGTTTCATATTTTTTCGCCCGATTTATTTTTTCTTACGGTTTTAGCTATTTCTTTTTTGACTTCAGCCTCGACAGAATACATTTTTTCTTCCATGTGCTTCAGATTGTCTTTAGTATATCTGCCCGGTCTCGGAAAATATGTTTCTTCTGAATACTTCAGTGTGTCGAAATCCTTCCTCATCGGAGGCATTCCCTTCCAGCCTTCAAGCGCGAACGGTTCTCCGACCCTCGGGCAGCCGGGAAAATCAATACCGAACATCTCTCTTATCTCTCTTTCATAGACCTTTGCACCTGCCCAGAGATTGTTTATGCTGACCATGGAAGGTTCTTTTCTGTCTATAAATGTTTTTATGCTAAGATCTGTCTTGTCTTCAAAATTATGAAGATGATAAACAAGCTCGAAAAGATCTTTTTCTATCCAGTCCACGGCCGATATGAATGTCAGATGACCGTATCCTTCAAATTCCTTAAGGTAGAGCACGCAGCCCTCAAGGTCCTTCTTATCGACTGTCATAAATACATGTCCCGTTTTATTTTTGTGAACATCACGGGCATTGAATTTTGAAATAATTCTTTCTGTAAGTTCTTTCATTTTGGTCCCCTACCAGTTATAATCAGGCATATCCCAGTCGGTGATTATCTTTTTCTGATTAGCCTTGTACCATTCGAAATTTTTAGCGTATTCGTTCGCGCCCTCAGCTCTTCCTTCCTTTATCCTTTTTTTAAGCTCGTCAAAACCGGCTATCAGCGCTTCAGGCCTCGGCATGCATCCCGCTACATAAACATCCACAGGAATGTAGTGGTCGAGCCTGTTTATTGTATTGTAGCTGTCCCAGTACATGCCTCCGTTTATCGTGCAGCTCCCGAGTCCTATAACGAACTTGGGATTCTGCATCTGCTCATAGCTTCTTACGATCCTCTTCAGCGTCTTAACCGAAACATATCCGCTTATTATGAACAGGTTTGACTGCCTCGGTGTGGGCCTCGGAGCTATACCGAACCTTGATATATCGAACCTCGCGGTGTATAAGGGACGCATCTCTATCGATCCGCAGCCTGTTCCGAAAGCGAGCAGCCAGAGGGAGTTGGCCTGAGCCCAGTCGTAGAATTTCTGAATGATACCGTTTATTCTGGGGACTTCTTTCGGTTTCTCTGTGCAGAACAGCTCCGGGTCGGCATAAAATTTTTCATTTTCCATATTTTTATCAGTCATTTACAGCTCCGTTTGTTTAGAAAGTGTATAAAAGTACCGCAATTATGCCTGTAGCCGCAGGTATTCTTATGAACCATCTGACCGAGTTCTCGAGAGTGAACCTCGGGTTCACCGCTCCTACGAATACGCAGAGAAAATAAAGCAGGAACGTTTTCAGTACGAGAACAGGTATGTTCGTTGCTCCGCCGAAGAACAGGTTCATAAAGAGAACAAGTTTAGCTGAAGCGAAAAAAGCCCTGTTGGCCTGCATGTAGCCCAGAAAGTTGGAATTGTATTCGGTAGGCGGTCCGATGGGTATCTCCTGCGGGGCTATGTGGAGATTGAACGGAGCCTGCATCATCATACCGAGGAACGCCATCATTCCCGCCAGAGTCGCGACCGGGTTGGTCACCATGTTCCAGTTCATAAATCCCCCCTGCTGAGCCGCTACGATCTCTGTTATTGAAAGCGTCTGGTGCTGGGCCGCAAGGGAAATTATCGCCAGGGCAAAAGGAACTTCCGAAACAGACACCTGGGACAGTCCTCTCATTATTCCCATCGGAGAATAAGGATGTCCCGATTCAGCCGCGCCGAGAGCCATTCCCAGCATGCCGAAGAAAATAAAATAAACAACTAGAAGCAGATCGCCGGAGAAACTGAAATTCTGCATCCACGGACATCCGTAAACAACGGGCATGAACAGGAAAAGGCCAATACCTCCGGTGAATCTGAACACCGGGCCGAGCCAGAACATTATCCCGTGCGACACACCTGTCCTTACACCCATCACTTTCACAAGATTGATATAAGGCTGCCAGACCGGAGGGCCGAACCTACCCTGGACCCTGCCGATAATTTTGTACATTACGCCGCCTAAAAGCATTCCGTAATTGAAGATTATGAACATTGAGATAAATGCGTAAAGAAGCGTAGTCCAGAAGTTTTCCATCAGTTAACTCCTATTACAATAAAGAACAGTACCGTCGCGAAAAGCACGATGTGAAAGATATAAGTCTGTCCGTTGCCGGTATAAATTTTTCTGAACGAATCCGAGAAAGTCATAGCCCAGTTTGATACTCCGTCCCAGAACCTTATCGCATGCGGCCTGACCATCCAGCCCATAGCTCTTCTGTAAGGCTTAAAGAATTCATAGGCGAAATGCGTGAGTTCCGGAGTTTCGGGTCTCTCGGCAGAAAAAACTATATTGAACTGCTTTACTTTCTGTATCCTGGGCAGCTTAATGAACAGTAAAGCGGCAAGTATTACGAAAACTGCCCCGACTACCGTCATAATTATAGTCGCGTTCCAGTATCCTAATGAACTTGACACCGAATTTCCGTCCCATACCAGGCTCTGTCCGAAGATAGGATCGACGACAGCGGAAATTCTGTCAATCAGCAGTTTGGGGAATATTGAAAAAAGAAAGATCACCATTATAAAAATGTACTGCGCTACGATAAACCAGGCCGGAGCTTCTTTTACATTTCTATACTCTGTCTTGGGTTGACCGAGGAAGATCGCATGGATCAGCCTGAAGCAGTACAGGAAAGCAACCGTGCTTGCAAAGAACGCCATTCCGGTCTGAAGGTACCAGCCTTTTTCAATAAGCGCATTATACATCAGCCATTTTGCACCGAAACCTGTTAGCGGAGGAACGCCGGATATCGCTATTATCCCGAACATAACAGAAGTGAACGACCACGGCATTTTCTTTATCAGGCCGCCCATCTTATACATATCTGAAGTGCCTGTACGGAATATTACACCGGCGATAGCGAGGAACAGGACTCCTTTTATAAGGAAGTGATTGACCATCTGAAACAGAGCCGCGGTCCAGCCGAGTGATGACATGACGGCAAGTCCGAGAATAATATAGCCGACCTGACCCATACTGGAATATGCCAGAAGCCGCTTCGCGTCCTCCTCATAGATGGCCATCATTGTCCCGATAAGCGCTGTCAGAGCTCCGACCCATCCAAGCAGATAGGCAAGATCAATTCCGCTCATCATTGCGGGAACACCCATCGTCAGAAGAAGAAGTACAAATCCGAATATGCCGGCTTTTGAAAGAAGTGCGGAAAGGAATGAACTCACATCATCCTCGGCTTTCGCGTATGAACCCGCTATCCAGAGATGAACACCGAGTGCGGCGCTTTTAACCAAAAATCCCAGTGAGATCAGAATGAAGGATACGACCGAGTTCTTTCCGGCCAAAGCAAGTATCTCGAATCCGAATTGATGAGGATAGGAATTGAAAGCATAACCGAAACCTGTGAGTATCAGAAAAGCTCCGGCGAGAGAGAAAATCACATATCTGAACGCTTCTTCTCTTGAACCCTTTCCTCTATGGATCAGAAGATATGATGAAACGGTCATTATTTCCCATGAGAAGAAGAACTGAAGCATGGTTGAAGCTGTGGTAAGTGCGACAAGAGACCCGGTCATAAGAGTAAGCAGCATGAAGAAATGAGATGATCTCTTTTTACGGTTCAGAACGGCTATCGTGAGAATTACCGAGCCGGAAATGAACATTATGTTGAAGATCTGAATAAAACCGGTCTGCGCGGGTATATAAACATAAGCGTATGCGGTCATCGCAAAGATCGAGATAACACCTTTGAGCTTCTCAGGCAGTGCTCCGAGGTACACGAACGCAAGACCCAGAGTGAAAGGAATATAGAATATCAGGTCCGATTTGTTGGAATCTATAAAATAATATGCGCTTACGACAAGGAAAACCAGAGTTAATATCTGCAGGGCGAGCATTTTATATGAATTGTATTCTATGAGGTCCTTTTTATAGTTCCTGTCCATCGTATAGCCCAGCCATTTGAGCATATATACTGCTTCGAAAAGCGAACCGGCAAGAATTATCCATACTGCGAAGAACTTTGAATGGGCAGACAGAGCCATCACGAGATTCCATTTTGCCCAGAAAGCGGGAAAAGGCGGCAGTCCGATCAGAGCTATCACCATAACCACAAATATCCTATGCAGGCCTTTATTCTCTCTTAGAATACCCCACTCACTTACATGGTGCCTTTTTATTAGACCTGTTATCCAGAATAGAGCCATTTTTGCAAAAAAATGATTCAGCAGCAAAGGAAGTAATATTAAGAAAAATAATTTATTGTCCGATCCTAAACCCGTGCTCCAGGCAGCTGCACCGGCCACAAGTCCCATCTGTGCGACTGATGAATACCCAAGCATTCTCCTAGGTTCAGTCTGCTTCATGCCCATAAGGTTGGAGAAAAAGAAAGTTATGAGTCCTGTTGCCGCGATCATGTTAAGAAGGCTGACCGAAAATACAGGCATAATTTTATACAGTGCAAAAAATACCGCTGATGTGCCTATAGCTGCCGAAAGTCCGGTGAAACCCGGCTTGACACCGTCGTAAAAATCTATAGCCCACCCGTTGACCGGGAACTGCTTCGTTTCGACAAGGAACGAAACTGTTATGAGCAGCAGGCCGGCCGAAAGCAGTTTTACATTCGTGACCTGTCCGGCAGAAGATGCTATTCCGTCAATATTGAGCGATCCTGTCAGCGAATAAACAATAATTATTCCGAGAAGCAGAAGTACCGAAGCCAGGCCTCCCGCAAGCATATACTTGAAACCGGCCGAAAGCGATCTTACAGACCTGTCCATCCCCCCCAGAGAATAAGTTGAAATTGCGGTTATTTCAAGAAATACGAAAATGTTGAAAAGGTCTCTCGTCATAACAAGACCGTTCAGACCCATTACAAGAAGCATGAAAAGGACCATCGCGCGCACGCCGGTCTCGAAAATCGGTTTAGTCATGTAGATCGCGCCTGCTATTGCAGCAAAATTGATCGCTGCAAGAAGAACAGATTCTGTAAACCCGATCTGAAAATTTATTGAAAGCGGAGGTTTTACGCCTGCAGTAAATATCTGAACGGTCTCTCCGCCTTTCAATGCAAAATGAGCGAACCACTGGTAACTTACAGCGAAAACCGATATCAGCCCCGCATAGAATACGGTCCCGGTTATTCTGTTTCCGGCCTTACTGATCGAGGGCAGCAGAAATCCCAGCCCCAGCAGGATAGCGATTATATATATCGGATTTACCATTTTAAGTCCTTGTAGTCGGTTATGTTCAAAGATCTTCTTTTCTGATAGAGTCTTACGACGAAAGTAAGAGCGAGAGCATTGACTGCGACACCAATGACGATAGCCGTAAGCACAAGAGCCTGAGGTACCGGATCGACTATCATTTCAGCGGCTTCCTTTACCGGTACTGCAGAATCTAGGATCGGAGCTGTTCTTCCGCCGATATATCCGGTGGCGACCATGATCAGCTGGACCCCTGTTTCAACCACGGCCAGCCCGAGTATCATCTTTATCATGTTCTTTTGAGTGAGCATTCCCCACAATCCGATTATGATGAGGGCAAAACCCGTTACATAAACCGCATTCATCAGTTATCCCTCCTCATATTATCGATAATTCCGGCGAGTTCGGTCCCGACTTTCAGCCCTATCAGAGTGTAGATCACAGGAATAGCACCTGCGCTCAGGATCGAACCGAGTTCCCCGAGGGGCAGTATCCTGTTGTCCAGAAATCCTCCGGCAAGAAAGATCCCCAGTATTCCGATAACCACATAAAGTACTCCTGATGACGACTCGATCAAACCGAAAAATGTGTGGTTTATTTTATAATTTATATCCGAAAGGAAAAGAAGCAGTACTGCCGATGCGATCACTGCCCCGCCCTGGAAACCGCCTCCGGGAGACAGGTGACCGTTAATGAAAATATATATACCGAACATAACCATTATCGGGGCGAGAAGATCAGCACCCGTTCTCAAAAGTTCGCTCGACTGACGCTTTGGTTTACCTTCCGGATCCGGCGAAACTTCATCTTCTTTTCTCCGCCGTAAAAGTACAGCTACACCAGTTGCCGCCAGAAAAAGTACAGCTACTTCGCCGAGAGTGTCAAGTCCCCTGTATGTTACGACGATCGCCGTCACGAGGTTTTGCGCACCAAGCTCATCTGCACCTTTTTCGGCATATTCCTTAGCAACACCTTTGAGTTCAGTATTTTGAACTGTATTTGAAAATATTGAATAGAACATTACTGAAGTGAATATCAGAAGAATGAACGCGAAAAGTCTCTTAATCATTTTCTTCCTCCCTGTCCGTTGTTTTATGAAGGGCATAGAGAAATATCAGAGTTGAGAGACCCGCGCCTATCGCAGCCTCCGTCATCGCTACATCCGGCGCCTGGAGTATCAGATAAAGTATCGAGGCGAACAGACTGACCACACCGACCGCTATGACCGACGAGATAAGGTCTTTAACATACATCGCGAGTCCGGCCGAAACGACCATAGCGATTCCCATCAGAATTATTATTCCCTGCTGGAGTTCTGTCATTTTGCCTCCGGTGCTGTTTCATCTTCTTTGAGTTTGTCGGTAACGCTTTTTTCCGTCAGCGGTATTCCTCTAAAATGCGCAGCTCTTGCGAGAGCGTGTGATGATATTGGATTGGTCAGAGCTATGAACATGATGAGTATGAATATCTGACCGAGCCATTCATAGTGACATATTCCTATGCCGATAAGGGTTAGCATCGTGCCGAGGGTCGTGGCCTTTGTGCCGGCCTGCATCCTGTTGTAAACATCGGGCATCCTGAAAACTCCGAGCGCGCCGAGGAACAGAAATATCGAGCCTGAAAGTGTAAGTATCGAACCTAAAAGAGAATTCCACTGCATCACAGACCTCCCTCGATATATCTTGCCACTGCGACGACACCGATAAAACTCAATATCGCGTAAACCATTCCCACATCGAGAAATATGACACGGCCGGCGAGACACGCGATCAGAACAATAAGTGAAATGGAAATGACCGTGAAAGTGTCAAGAGCTATCACTCTGTCCGCCATTGTCGGCCCCTTTATCATCCGCAAAGTGGCCAGTATTATCCCCGCAGAAACAAAATAAGTAGATATCTGCAGTATTATTTCGGGCAGTTTATCCAAAGATCACCTCCAAATATTTTTCGAAATTCGATACGATCTTTTCAGTCGCTTTTGATTCTTCCTTGTCCTTCACATCTATCCAGTGTATGTATAATGTATCGTCTTTGATATCCACGGTGAGAGTTCCCGGTGTCAGCGTGATCGAGTTAGTTAGGATCAGCCTTCCCATAGGGGACTTGAGCTTCGTCTTTACTTTGACGATACCGGGATTGATCGGTATAACAGGCTTAATGACCCTTAAAGCAACATCAATATTCGCTTTAATAATCTCATAAAAAAGATAAAACACATAGAATAACGCATAAACGAGCTTTTTCGGATGAAGTATAGGGCTTCTGAGATAATTACTGTAAATCAGACTCACCAAAAAGGCCAGTGAAGCCGTAACTATCAGGTTGTTTATATTACTTGTCCGAGTCCAGATATAGTAAAATAAAGTCAAAACTACAGTTGAGAAGATCACTCTGACCGCTTTATTCATTCTTTTACTCCTCTATGTATTGGAAATTCAATATACATTATTATATTACCTGTTTCAAGATAAATTTAACAGCTTCCCGAA
>DAIMKZ010000084.1:0-10245 GCA_036721445.1 Candidatus Delongbacteria bacterium | reverse complement strand
AGAAATTGTCGATGAAAGTGCCGTTGTAACGCGCTCCACCGCCCCTGAAACCCTTCGGCGAATGGTCCATGTAGAAGTCCATCATGATACTGTCGCCCGGGAGCATCGGATCGGCTAAGTTATAGATATTATATGATGTATAAGTGCAGCTGTCGCTTAAGGACGCCGGTACCGAGAAAGAATATCTGTGCGGTACTCTTTTCTCCGAAAGAACGTGGATCTGCGTGACAGGGTCGGAAGTAAAATTCTTCAGAACGTAGGTGCCGTTTATCTGAATGTTCCTTTCTTCCGGGAAAATCTCGACATTCACTTTGACGTCGGCGATCCTCGGCTGCGGGATCTTCTCGTACTGTTTATAGTCTTTTTCATAGTTGACTGCCGCTTTTTCGTCGTCAGCGGAAGTCCTGTACTCATCGAGAACATTTGTATTGTAGAATATGTATCCGCCGAGAGATGCGAAAACAAGGACCATTCCGGCAAGACCTATTCCGGCAGCGGGAGTGAACCTTTCCTTAAAGGTCGCGATCCTTTCCTTTAACCCTGTTCCGGTACCTCTCACCCACAGCATTTTAGCGAAGAAAAGCAGTATCACTGAAAAAGTGAAGTAATAGAGGCTCGTCACAAAGAATTTTCCCGTGTACCCGAACCCGTTAATGTCGGAATAAGCGTAATCTACGCTCCCGAAAGTGTAAAGCGGATGGTGAAAATCGAACCCGGCGGCGAACATTTCCGCCAGATAGTACAGAAGGACAAGCATATAGCCGACGTATTTATGGTTCGCGAGGACGTGGATGAAGAACGATAAAAACGCCAGGAGGATCAGGAATGCGGCCGAATATATGAAGAAATAGCTGAAATATACGCCGAACTCGTAATTGAAGTAGCCCTTGAAGGTCTGGATCACTATCCCGAACGCTATGTTAGACGCCAGAAGGAAATATATCATCATTACAAGCGATGAAAGTTTGGATAAAAACAGCGTCATCGTCGATACTGGATAAGAGTTGATGATCCCGTCGTATTTTTTGTCCCTTTCCCTCCAGATCACCTCGCCCGAGTAGATGGTGATGATCGCCAGCATGAACACGACGGAGTTGCCGTACAGCCTTCTTGCCACGAGCGAAGTCACCGGAAGCACGGTAGTCTCGTACATCTCGCCCATCCATTTCGCGTTGATCAGCGTCTGGACGAACCAGAACGCGTAGAGCCCGATGAAAGGTCCGCTCTTTAATATATGTTTAAAGTTGTCGTAAGTCAGACTGAAATATTTTCTGATCTCAGCGCTCGTACCTTTTCTGATCAGAGGGACAGGAGCACGAAGCCCGGCAGCAGGTTTTTCTTCAGCTTCCTTCAGTTTTTTCGAAGAAGTCGTAAGAATGCTGAAACTGAACTTTTTGTACGCCGCGACGAAGCAGACGACCGCGAAAGCGAGACTGATAAGACGGTTGAACAGGAATACTCCTGAGAAGGGGATGAGTTTTGTGTTCTGTTCCGCGATCGTCCAGTATTTCGAGACATGATCGAGAGTGAACATCCCGAAAGGATCTATCAGCGCGACGAGATATTTGTACTCAAGAGGTACTTTGATCTCCGTCATTATCGCATAGGTCATGATGAGCATGATGGCCGTTATCATCAGGTTGAGAGTGCTCCTGAACCACAGCGAGACCGCCGTTAAAAGCGTCAGCGCGAAAGCGAGATACGGCAGGGTCGACGTCAGGAACGGATATATATAATTAATGAACGAATTTGGCGCGAACTTCAACGGATCGACCCATGGGCATATTGCGGCGAGGAACGTCCCGATCAGAACGGCGGACATTATGTAAACCAGAACCGAGAAACTTCCGGCGAGCCTTCCGAGGATGAACCCGCCTTTCTTCAGCGGAAGTGTATAGAACCACTGGTGCGTGCCGTTCTCGTAGTCCCTGTTTATCGTCCTCGCGGTTATGGCGGCGACGAAGATTATGCCGATGTATCCGAAAGCGGTGATCACTGAGTGCAGATAGTACGGGGAGTTGACCATAACCTTGTCGGACGAGTTCGAGAAGTGCACGGAAACGCCTGAAAATGTTCCTCCCGCCCCCAGAGTGGAAAGGAACGCAAGAAGGAAAAGTATCCCGAAATATATGTGTGTCGAGACGAGCCTGAACTGATATCTGAGCTCGTACCGGAATATCCTGTAGAACATTTACGCCTCCGCCCCGTTGCCGTTCTTGGTATAGTAGAAATAGACATCCTCGAGGTCCGGCCTGACAGGTACGAACTCCCCGTCCGGATCTTGTGCCGAATATATCCTGATGTATGTCTTTCCGCCGAACAGTCTCGTTGACAGGACTTTATGTTTACTTCTGTAGTCGTCGAGGTCGGATTTCTGTATCTCTTTTTCGTAGACTTTCCCTTCAAGTGTCTTTACGGCGGCGGAAGGATCGGTCTGAAGAAGGACCTCGCCGTTGTGGATGACTGCCATCGCCGAACAGAGGTCGGACACGTCGTCGACTATGTGGGTGGAAAGGATCACGACGTGCTCCTCGCCGATCTCGGAGAGCAGGTTGTGGAACCTGTTGCGCTCTTCAGGGTCAAGTCCGGCGGTCGGCTCGTCAACTATCAACAGCGATGGTTTGCCAAGAAGCGCCTGCGCTATCCCGAACCTCTGCTTCATACCTCCGGAGAACGTCCCGAGCTTTTTCTTCCTGTGCTGCCAGAGGTTCGTCTGGACGAGCAGAGCTTCGACCGTCGCCTTCCTGTTCATGTTGTCCGTCAGTCCTTTCAGGATCGCGATGTGGTCCAGAAAATCCTCCGCAGTCACTTTCGGGTCAAGGTTAAACTCCTGCGGAAGATAGCCCAGCATCTCTCTCACCCTGTCCTTTTCGGTCAGCACGTCGATGCCGTCCAAGAATACGCTCCCTTCGTCCGCGTCCTGCAGAGTCGCTATAGTTCTCATCAGGGTCGATTTGCCGGCTCCATTCGGTCCCAGAAGCCCGAACATGCCGTTTGATATTTCAAGGTCGACGTTCTTAAGCGCCTTCACCCCGTTCGGGTAGGTCTTTGAAAGGTTCTTTACGGTAAGTTTCATCATATCCTCTAAATGATTTGTTTTTCAATGCTTTGACAGAGAATTTACGGAAAAGTTGTCATATAAAATTGTAAAAAATCACACAGTCCAGTTTTCGGTTTTCAGTCCGGGAATATTTCTGAAATCGGAATCGTTCGTGACCAGAGTATAGTTCATCGTGAGTGCTGTGGCTCCGATTATGATGTCGAAGTCGGGGATCATCAGACCTTTTTTTGACAGATATACCTTGATGTCGGCGAAAGTCTCGATCACCGGTCTTGTTATTTCGATTACCGGGAAAAGTTCTGTCATTTTACGGACTACAGCCATGTTCTTTTCCGGCATCGCGGACTTTTTGGCACCGTAATACAGTTCGGCGTAAGTTATCATCGAAAGGGCTTTCGGAATATGGAGAAATTCCTTAAACCTGCCGTTCACTTTTGCATTGTTCTTTATGCTGTATATTATCGTGTTCGTATCAATCAAGTAGCCCATCTTCAAACCTTTTGTTTTCTGTTCTTGAACTCTTTATGTCGTCAATGATCTCCTCAGCCGGTCTTCCGTCTTCCCAGGAACCTGCGAGTTTCAGCCATTCGGATGTGTTGTTCTCAACTGTTTTTCTTTTACTGAAGTATGACTCTATGATCATTATTATTTCATTATTTACACTGGTGTTATCTATTTTTGCTGCATTTTTTAACGATTCGAGAAGCCTTTCACCTACCTCTTCAATATTAATTAACAGACCGTGATCACTCTCCCTTACTCCGGCATTATACACGGCAGGTTCTTCCGCGACCATTAATGGATAATCTTTACTGAACGAACGTTTTATATTATTACCCACCCATTTCGAAATGGAAACATGCTCTTTCTTTGCAGTTTTCTCGACCTTTTTCAGCGTTTCTTCATCAATATAAAGCGATATCTGAGGCATTGTCGAACCTCCTCTATTTGTTGATTATAATATAAAATAAAACAAGTATAATTGCAAGTATAAATTGTATTAATATCTTCTAAATTCTGCAAAAGCCTGATCTACCCAGCGGTCTCTGATCTCGTTGAGTCCGCCCTGATAGATCTTCCGACCTTCCGGATCACCGAATTTTTTCGCGAGTTCCGTGATATCTATATCTGAAATGTCTTTGCTGAAACAGCTGTGAAGCGTTCCGAAACGGTCACCTGAAAGAGCTTTATCCATTAAAAACGAAAAATCATTTTTTCTTATATTGCCGTGCAAAGTCGTCAGAAAATTCCCTTTTCCTGTATAAAGATCGAAATTCCGGTCAGCGACAAACCAGATATCATTCAAATAACGCGGTTTATACTTCTTCTTTTCATCTTCAGATAACGACAGCGCCTGTTTTACCAGCTCAGCTTCAGTAAGAGATCTGATCTCCGCCATGAATTTGTCTTTATCAGGCACTTCATCACCGCTGTATTCAGACAGTACAGAACCGATCTTTTCGACATCTTCGTAATCAGCGCGTATCTTCTCGTACCTTCTTCCTCTTGAAGTGGCATTATATCGCGCGAAACTGATAAGAATATTTTCATGAACACCGTCGGGGGCGATAACATTCTTAATAAGTTCTGGAATTTCACTGATATTCTCTTTTGTAATAAAAACATTTATCTGAATATCTATCCCGGCAGACCTTATGCGTTTTAAAGCGGTCAGTAACTCTTCGAAAGCTCCTTTACGACCGACCGCTCTGTCATGTGTCGCACCGATCCCGTGAAAAGAGAGCACCATAAAAGGCACTTCGAGCAGTTTCAGACCGTCAAGAACATCTTTCCAGTCATCTCTTATTGCCAAAGCAATACCTGATGTCGCAACTTCTTCAGGAGGCTGACCGTATTTCCTGAAAAGCTTTATCTGTTCAACTGCATCCGGATGCGCCAGCTCCTCGAACATCGGAAAAGGCCATAAATGATATTCAGGCTTATCCTCAAAATATTCCTGAGCCTTCATCAATATCTCTTCAGCATCCGAAAGCTGCATATTCTCAAAAGGTTTACTCTGCGCCCAGCAGTGCATACAGCTCGTCAGACAACCCGACGTATTCACCTGAAGAAAAACATTCTTCGCCATCAATAATTCCTTGTAATTCAAATAAAAAACCCCTATAAAAGGGGCAATGACACTGTCATCCACCTCCGCATAAACGGATTGGATTGAATTTATTAATTATTGTAACGAATTGCAAGTATAAAATTACATTCAGTTTAAGATATACTAACTCATAAAAAAGATTGAAAAACCTATACAAATTTCGTATATTACAACCATGGAAAAAGCTGTAAAAATAGTGAAAAAGGGACATGATGACAGTAATATCCTGTACTGGCTGTCATTGTCTTATATCGAAAGGCTGGCCGAACTTCAAAAAATGAGGGAAGAACTAAATGCCGTCTACTATCCTGATCAGCAAAGATTTCAGAGAGTTTGCAGAGTTATTAGAAAATCAGATAAATTTGATCGATCTTCCCGTGTGCCGTATTCAGCGGTAAATGATTATCTGACAAGATTAAAAGAGAAAGCAAAGAAAATCATTAAACCCAAAAAGAAAAAATAAATCCCAGTTAATATAAGTGCAAAATCGGAGAATCGAATCCCTGTTTTTGCGGTAAATCGGGGAATCAAATCCCCGTTTTAATGGTAATTCGGGGAATTTGTGCTTGACAATCTGATGCGGGTTTTATATATTGCTTTTACTTACCGGAGGTAACTTTATGATCGAAAGGACACTCGAACAAAGAATTAAGGAAAAACTCGGTACCGGCAAAGTTATTATTCTTTTAGGTGCCAGACAGACGGGCAAAACGACCCTTCTCAATAAAATGTTCGGTGACAGCAATGATATTTTATGGCTTAACGGGGATGATCCGGAACATAAATCTCAGTTTTATAAAGCGTCATCAGAGAAACTTAAGAATATAATAGGCGGCAGAAAGACGGTCATTATAGATGAAGCCCAGAAATTTGACGATATCGGGATCGCGCTTAAACTGATAGTTGATAACATAAAAGGCGTGCAGGTGATAGCGACAGGATCTTCGTCATTCGAACTTGCCAACAGACTGAACGAACCTTTAACCGGCAGAAAATGGGAATACCGGATATTTCCTGTGAGTCTGGCTGAACTCAGCAGACATAACGGCTATCTTCAGGAGAGGTCGCTTTTAAAACAGCGGCTGATTTTCGGTCAGTATCCTGAGATAATCAATAATCCGGGAAATGAGAGAGAGCTTCTCAACACGCTCGTCGACAGCTATCTTTACAAAGACCTTCTTATCTGGGGAAATCTTCAGAAAGCCGATTCGATAGTCAAACTTTTACAGGCTCTTGCTTTTCAGGTGGGTAACGAAGTCTCGTATTCTGAACTGGGCAAGATCATTGAAGCGGATAAAAAAACGGTTGAGAAATATATACACCTGCTTGAAGAATGCTTTATCATTTTCAGACTCGGAGCTTTCAGCAGGAACCTCAGGAAAGAGCTTTCCAGAAGTAAGAAAATATACTTTTACGATAACGGGGTAAGAAATGCCCTTATCAGTAATTTTTCGCCGGCGGATATAAGGCAGGATATAGGCGCTCTGTGGGAAAACTTCATGATAAGCGAAAGGATCAAACATACGCACTACAATAAAATTTACGGCAGCAGGTATTTCTGGAGGACTTACAGTCAGCAGGAAATCGATTATCTTGAAGAATCCGACGGGGAAATATCGGCATACGAATTCAAATGGAGCAAACTTTCCAAAAAGAAAATACCCGATACTTTTATAAACGAGTACAATGTTAACAAAGCCGAAATAATCACGCCTGAGAATTACGATGAATTCGCCGGGATGTTATAGTCTTTTTAATCAATATCTTCTATATTCTGTAAAAGCCTTATCGACCCAACAGTTCCTAATCTCGTTAAGCCCGCCCTGATAGATCTTCCGACTTTCCGGATCACCGAATTTTTTCGCGAGTTCCGTGATATCTATATCTGAAATGTCTTTGCTGAAACAGCTGTGAAGCGTTCCGAAACGGTCACCTGAAAGAGCTTTATCCATTAAAAACGAAAAATCATTTTTTCTTATATTGCCGTGCAAAGTCGTCAGAAAATTCCCTTTTCCTGTATAAAGATCGAAATTCCGGTCAGCGACAAACCAGATATCATTCAAATAACGCGGTTTATACTTCTTCTTTTCATCTTCAGATAACGACAGCGCCTGTTTTACCAGCTCAGCTTCAGTAAGAGATCTGATCTCCGCCATGAATTTGTCTTTATCAGGCACTTCATCACCGCTGTATTCAGACAGTACAGAACCGATCTTTTCGACATCTTCGTAATCAGCGCGTATCTTCTCGTACCTTCTTCCTCTTGAAGTGGCATTATATCGCGCGAAACTGATAAGAATATTTTCATGAACACCGTCGGGGGCGATAACATTCTTAATAAGTTCTGGAATTTCACTGATATTCTCTTTTGTAATAAAAACATTTATCTGAATATCTATCCCGGCAGACCTTATGCGTTTTAAAGCGGTCAGTAACTCTTCGAAAGCTCCTTTACGACCGACCGCTCTGTCATGTGTCGCACCGATCCCGTGAAAAGAGAGCACCATAAAAGGCACTTCGAGCAGTTTCAGACCGTCAAGAACATCTTTCCAGTCATCTCTTATTGCCAAAGCAATACCTGATGTCGCAACTTCTTCAGGAGGCTGACCGTATTTCCTGAAAAGCTTTATCTGTTCAACTGCATCCGGATGCGCCAGCTCCTCGAACATCGGAAAAGGCCATAAATGATATTCAGGCTTATCCTCAAAATATTCCTGAGCCTTCATCAATATCTCTTCAGCATCCGAAAGCTGCATATTCTCAAAAGGTTTACTCTGCGCCCAGCAGTGTATACAGTTCGTCAGACAACCCGACGTATTTACCTGGAGAAAAACATTTTTTACTGTCATCTTAATATATCCTGAACGATGGGTTTTAGTCCGGCGAAGAAGAATTCGACCGCGATGACCATTACGATCAGTCCCATGAGCCTCATCATCACGTTGTTGCCCGTCTCGCCTATAAAGTTCGTGATCTTCGACGAGTATTTCAGACCCAGGTAGGTGATCAGCATTATCGTGAAAATAGCGGCCAGCAGGATGACTTTCTGTACCATATCGGCAGCGTCCTCCATAAGAACGATCGCATTCGTTATAGCTCCCGGACCGCAGATCATCGGGATAGCGAGCGGAGTGATGGAGATATCGTTGATGTACGCTTTGACTTCCGACTTTTTAACTTCCGTCCTTGTCAGCCTGGCCTGAAGCATGTCCATTCCCATAAAGAAGAAGATGATGCCCCCGACGATCCTGAAACTGTTCACCGAAATACCGAAGAACTTGAAAAGAAGCTGTCCCGTCACCGCGAAGATAAGAATAGTAAGAAGCGACACGAAAGACGCCTTTTTTGCAGTCCTCACCCGGTTCTTTGCGTCAAGTTCCGAAGTCATCGCCACGAAAATAGGGATCACACCAAGCGGATTAATAAGCGTGAAGAACGATGTAAAAGCAAGAAGCGCGAAATTGAAAGTGTCCATCTCATCCTCCCGTAAAGTCCGCGGAAATCTAAAGGAAAATCAGAAAAAAATCAACCGATCAGGAGATTATTCCGGATAAAGAATAATATTAAATAAATAAAGCGAAATGATACTTATTGTAGGTTTGCATAATTGACCCTTTAAATTATATTTAAAACCTATGATAAGAGAAGAATTAATACAATTTGGCAGTCATCTGAAGAAATTACGGTCCGAAAAAAAACTGACTCAAGTCGAACTTGCATATAAAGCGGGATTCGACAGGAATTATATCGGAATGCTTGAAAGAGGTCAAAGGAACCCGGCTCTTTTAAACTTAATCAAAATCTCAGAAGCGCTTTCGATAAAACTTACCGAGTTAGTAGATTTCAAAAAGTAGACTAAAAAAGTAAAGAATTAATATCAGATGACAGATAGTATTTCTAAAGAACATAGAAGCTGGAATATGAGCCGAATAAGGTCAAGGGATACTAAACCCGAACTTTTAGTCAGGTCTTATTTGCATAAAAAAGGATTCCGATTCAGTCTGAATGGAAAAGTTTCAAAGAAAACTTATTATAAAGGGGTTCTACCCGGGAAACCTGATATTGTACTTCCGAAATACAAAATGGTAATTTTCGTACATGGCTGTTTCTGGCACAGGCATATAGGATGCTCCAGATGTACATTTCCAAAGTCGAATACTGAGTATTGGCTGAATAAATTTAATGATACGATTTCGAGAGACAAAGATAATACTGAGAGGCTAAGTAATACAGATTGGAATGTTATTACTTTGTGGGAATGTGAACTTAAAAAAAATGTGTACGAAAAAACTATGCAGAATTTAATTAATGAAATAGAGTGTATTAAAAATAACTCAAGGGTATTATGAAGATTAAAGAGAAAATAACATATGAAGAAATTTGTGGAAGTCAGTTTCAAATAAAGCTTTATGAAGATGCTGAAAATGGAAAAGCAGCTCTTACGCATTATTTACATAATTATCAACATGGGGCAACAAATTTTAATAAAAAAAAGGCTGTGGAACATTTTGCACACGCTCTTAAATACAAATTCCCAGATGAAAATATTACACTCAAGGTTGCAGAAGTAGCACTTCAGGACTATTTATTTAATTATAGAAATGTAGCACCATTTTCACCACCAGTGAACCCTAAGTTTACTTTTATTGATTTATTTGCTGGTGTTGGAGGGTTTAGAATCGCTATGCAGAATATTGGTGGAAAATGTATTTTTACTAGTGAATGGGATGAGAAAGCCAAGATCACTTATGAAGCAAATTATGGTGAAGTCCCCTTTGGTGACATTACTAAAATCGAAACAAAAAAATATATTCCAAAGGATTTTGATGTTCTATGTGCAGGTTTTCCTTGTCAGGCATTTTCAATTGCGGGTTATCAAAAAGGATTTGATGACGAAAGAGGTAATTTGTTTTTTGAGATTGAAAAAATACTTGAATCTCATAGACCAAAGGTTGCATTATTAGAAAATGTTAAAAATCTTGCTGCTCATGATAAAGGAAATACTTTTAAAGTAATAAAGGAAATTCTTGAAAAAAAATTAGGTTATAAGGTATTTCACAAAGTAATGAATTCT
>DAIMKZ010000083.1:0-10339 GCA_036721445.1 Candidatus Delongbacteria bacterium | reverse complement strand
GAGCAGAAAGAACTTTTCGACAAGTTCAAATCATCGAAGGAATTTAAAAAGATCACCGAGAAACTTAAAAATGAAATCCCTGAGTTTTTTGAACTCTTAAACAAGAAAAGATTTATAGATACAGAATTTTTCTCAACTTATTCAAGTATATATCTTGATATAATATCAGAAAAGGAATATGTGAAAGATAATATTCTGGCCGCTAAAATACTTGACATAGGAGCTGAGATAAGGGAAATGGATAAGTTCCATAAGCACGCGGACGCATTCGCCGAAACTATATTCGAGGCTTGGAAGAATCACTGCAGCATTTACACTATCTCTTGTGGTACATCTTACAACGCCACAAAAACCGCCGCCCTTTTCTTTAATGAGATAGCTGGAATAAAATTCTCCCCGATACTGCCTGGCAATTTCAGAGGGCAGTATTCGAATTCGATAAGGGAAAACGATGTGTTCGTAGGCGTGAGTCAAAGCGGGGAGACTAAAGATCTGATAGACATTTTCAATGATATAGAAAGTTCTGGGATCAAGGTAAAAAAGATCACTATAGTGAACAACGAGAATTCGACCCTGGCCCAGGAAAAATGCGACTTTTATCTGCCGATAAAATGCGGTCCTGAAATAGCTGTGCCTGCCACAAAAAGCTATATGAATCAGGTGTTATTATTCTATTATCTGGCCGTAAAAGTGGCCGAATTCAAGCTCAGTTATTTTAAAAAAGAAAAGGACTGCACCGAAGAATTAAAAGAACTTGAAAGAAGATATGAAACACTTAAATACATTCCTGAACTTATCCAGGAGACGCTTAGAACGACAGAGACCCAGGTCGATAAAATGGCAGATTCGCTTTTCATGCAGCCGAGCATTCATATTCTGGCTACAAAAGTAAGTTCTGTGGCTGAAGAAGGCGCATTGAAGATCAGGGAAACCGTTCTGAACCACACACAGGGCATCGAGGGATCTGAATTCAAGCACGGTCCGAATACAATACTCGGTTTTAACACCATATTCGGCACAAAAGACCTGGAGTACTTCATTAAATATAACAAGGATCTCATATCCTTTGCAGTGGAAAGAGCTCAGAGTGAAAAGCTCGGTGATAAAGAGACCGCAAAGCTGATCTCCGATCTAAGCTCATATATATTCGAGCCGGTAAAACCTTTCAATATCCTTCCTAAAGCCCAGAGAATATTCAATGAAGCAATAAACAAATTCGATTTTATTGAGAACCTTGATACGAATTATCCTCTGATATTTCTTACGGGACCTGACCCCAGAGATGTGAACCTCACGATATCACAGATAAATACACATAAGATAAGAGGCGCGAACACTTATTTGATCGCAGAGGATAACGATGATTTAGTTAAGAACTGCAGATCCGTACCTGCCGATAACAGGAATTATGAATTTATTTATGTTAAACTGCCAAAGACGGACGATACGCTTTTGTCTACATTTTCAAGCATAGTCGTTCTTCAGCTTCTGGCTCTTAAGATGAGCATTAAGAAAATGAAGTATCTCAACAAACTCCATATACCGCTGCACGGAGTTCATCCGGATGTTCCAAAAAATGTTTCCAAGAGCATTACAGTTGATTAATTTCTAAAAATCAAAAATAGAGCAGTTTAGGAGAAAGGCGGTTTGTACCGTCTTTTTTTTATTCTTAAAAATATCACAAAACACAGGTTGTTCACAAAAGTAATCACAGCAGTGTCGTTGGCTTCGGTATAATTCATTATAGACGTGATATACACACTTAATATATTAAAAGGAGTCAAAATCTCGCCAGGCATAAACATTGTCGCATAATATATATTATGTAAACTAAGGTGTAGAAAAAACAAGTTTTTTGTGAAATTAAGGATTACCGATTTTATTCTGTTCCCTATCTGACGTAATATATTATATTTAAATTTGTATTGTCCTGAAATGCACTTTCAGACGCCTCCTCATACTTTTTATTTAGAAAAATTTAAAATAAACGAATTGACAAAAGAAATATTTCTTATTACATTTCCACGCATTTGTTAATTAAAAAAAGGTTTCAAAATGTATAATTTCTTCTTATTCCTGTTCATAGTAAACACATTCATACTTATGATCACTATCCTTATGCAGTCTGACAAAAGCGGCGGTCTTTCATCAACTTTCGGCGGTGTCAGCGGAGCTGCTTCATCAACTTTCGGTACAAGAGAAACGGTTTCTTTTCTTCATAAAGTCACGATAATCCTAACTACATCATTTTTTGTTCTGGCTATTGTTATAGGACTCATGTCAAAATCTCAGTTCAATTCAACAATGAGTATTGATGAGAGTCTTATCATGCAGAAAAGTTCTGAAATGCCTGTCCAGGGTTTACCTTCTCTTGACCAAACAACTTTGCCTGAAGTAATTGAGTCAGAGCCGGCGGAAAATTCTGAGCAGATACCCGCTGAACCTGAACAAAAATAATGCTGAAGTGGTGGAACTGGTAGACACACCATCTTGAGGGGGTGGCGCCTTAGGGTGTAGGAGTTCAAATCTCCTCTTCAGCACAAAGATCCGGTTAAATCCGGATCTTTTTTTTTATTGATAAGTTAAGCATATTTATTTACATTATCACACAGAATTTAACAGGAGATACTCTTATGGCTTCAAAAACATATGTTCTGGACACAAATGTACTTCTCCACGATTACAATTGTCTCAAAGCATTCGGTGACGGGGATGTAGCTATTCCTATTACAGTTCTTGAGGAGCTGGACGAATTTAAAAAAGGGCACGATCAGCTTAACTACAACGCAAGAGAGATCACAAGGCAGATAGACGAACTTTCGGGCGGCGAGAACGGTTCTTTTAAAGAGCTTTTCAGGAAAGGTATATCCTTAGGCGATGGAAAAGGCAAGGTGTTTATCCTGACAGATGTAAAATTCAGAGAAGGTTTTGCGGATAAATTCATTTCCGGAAAAGAGGACCATCATATACTTGCCGCATGTTATAATTACATGAGCGACAACCCGAATAAAGAAGTCATCTTTATATCGAAAGATGTTAATTTGAGGCTTAAAGCGAGGGCTTTGGAAATCACGGCAAGAGATTATCAGATAGGAAATGTTAAAAGCGCGGAAGATCTCTTTACAGGCGTTGATGTTATGGAGGATATGGACGAAAGCACAATAAATGCTCTGTTCCAGAAAAAAAGGATCACGGTCGAAGAATTCAGGAAAGATACGGATTCTGCTTCTATCGAACTTAAACCAAATCAATATTTCATACTTAATTCGTCAAATAAAAAGGCTTTGGCAAGATATGACCAGTTCGAGCAGCAGATCACTCTTGTTGAGGAAAAGGAAGTTTTCGGAATAAAGCCGAGGAATGCTGAACAGACATTCGCCATCAACGCTCTCACTGACGACAGAATTAAGCTCGTAACTGTTTCAGGTACGGCGGGAACCGGAAAAACTCTGCTCGCGCTCGCAGCGGCCCTTGAGAACAGAAAAGGGTATAAACAGATATTTTTAAGCAGGCCGATAGTTCCTTTAAGCAATAAGGACATAGGTTATCTGCCCGGAACGGCCATAAATAAGATAGAACCTTACATGCAGCCTTTATACGACAATCTTAAATTCATCCAGAACAATTTCAATGAAGGATCGGATAAATACGACATGATCGATGAGCTTCAGAAAAGGGAAAAACTGATAATCTCCCCTCTTGCGTATATTAGAGGGCGTACGCTCAGCAATGTATATTTTATAGTTGATGAAGCTCAAAACCTCTCCCCTCACGAGGTCAAGACAATAATCACCCGTGCAGGAGAGGGAACTAAGGTCGTTTTCACCGGCGATATTTATCAGATAGACTCACCGTATCTTGATTCGGAATCTAACGGTCTTTCATACATTATAGACAAGCTTGAAAATCAGGAACTATATTCGCATGTTACTTTAAAAAAAGGTGAAAGGTCGGTCTTGTCCGAACTTGCCTCAAAATTACTCTAAAAGATTAAGGAATATTATGATACCTGAAGGGATCGATACTACTACGCAGCTTCCGAAAGCTTTTCTGGTCGGGATATGCCTCGACAATAGAGAATATGAAAACTCTCAGAGATCGCTTGATGAACTTGAGAAACTGGCTCAGACGGCTGAAATTGAAGTCGTAGAGAAGTTCATTCAGAACAGAAAAACTATCGATAAGGCTACTTATGCGGGTAAGGGTTTTTTGGAAGAGATAAAAGCTAAAATGGAAATGGCAAATGTCGATCTGCTTATATTCGATAATGAGATAGCTCCGACACAGGCCAGGAACATAATGAAGCTTCACGGGATAGAGGCGCTTGACAGAACCGAGATAATTCTCGACATATTTCACATGCACGCCAAAACAAAGGAAGCAAAGCTCGAAGTTAGACTTGCGCAGCTGAAATACCAGCTGCCGAGGCTAAAAAAACTGTGGTCGCATCTGGACAGGGAAAGAGGAGCGTCGGGAAGTTCGTCAGGCGCGTCAAGAGGTATGGGGGAAAAGCAGATCGAGATAGACAGAAGGATCATCAAGGAAGAAATAAGGCTTCTTACACACGAACTTGACAGGATAATGACGCAGAAGATCACCCAGAGGAAAAAGAGGGAGAAAGCAAAAAAAGTCTGCCTTGTAGGTTATACAAATGCGGGAAAATCATCTCTTTTCAACAGGATCACCGGAGAAAATGTGCTAGTCGAGGATAAACTATTCGCGACCCTGGATTCGACCGCGAGGTCTGTTGAAATAGACAAAGGGGACAATGTCGTCATATCTGACACCGTCGGGTTTATATCGAATCTTCCCCACAGCCTGATCGCATCGTTCAGGGCCACCCTGAAGGATGTGATGGACGCCGACCTGCTTCTTCACGTGGTCGATATAGCCGATGATGCCTGTGAGGAACATATAAAATCTGTCAACAGCGTTCTTAAAGAGATCGGCGCGGAAAAAATACCCGTTCTGCTCGTCTTCAACAAGATAGACCTGCTGGGCGAATACAGGGTCAGGGAAGAGATATTTTCCGACAAATACGAAGGTTCTGCGTTCATATCAGCGTTCACCGGTGAAAATACCGGGGGACTGCTCAATTCGGTAAGGGAAAAACTGGACCAGGCGATCAGATGCAGCTTCCTCTTCCCTTTTGAAGAACAGAAGATACTGGCCAACATGCATGAGATATCAGAGATATTGTCCAAGGATTTCACTGATTACGGTGTTCAGGTTACCGCGGTGATAAGCAGGGATAATCTTTATAAGGTAAAGGATTTCCTCATAAATAAAGATTGAAGCATTTGAAAGGTATTTTTTCATTTGTAATAAATTATTTTCTTGCTTAAATCAGTTTTTTTTCATATTTTCTGAACTTTGCTGTTATTTTAGCGGGTTCTTGAATGGAAGGCATGCGCAGATACATATTTCATTGTGACTACAGGTATTCACTCAGCAGGGATTGCCTTCTTGTATGGATAGAGATCTGCGATTTTGAAAAAGGCGCGGATAAATTCGCTACCAAAGAAGACATAAAAGATCTTTTTTTCAGAAAGAACATACCTTTCTCAGATACTGTCAGCGCTGATTTTTACATCCCCCATCAGGAAAACACCAGGATACTCAGTTCGGTCGAATCCACTCATCCTGATCTTGTAATCGAAAAAGACAAGGTCGAGTACTTCAAAAAATACATCGACTGCGCTCTTATACCCTTCTACGAATTCAACTATTTTGTCAAAGCTTTAAAAGGCGTAGGCGGGCATTCACTCTCACCTTCATTCACTTACTATAACAAATTCCAGAAATTCGTCAGACATCTGATCGAAAAGAAATACTATATACCCGGTTTCTATCCTCAGGGCGAGGAGTATGAATTTACTTACTTTCCTTTATATACGAAAGCAGTCAGGGACCACCTTTCGGTTTTTTACGACAATCTGCCTGTCATATCCGTGTACGGAAAAGGTATAATCGAAGATAAGTTCTCTTTTGTGAACAACATGCTTATGTCTTGCATGAATTCTCTGATCGATTACCTTATAACAAAAGGAGATGCCCAGGATTTTGCGGACAAAGCGCTTAGGGCGAGCAGTATAGCTCATCTGGTGATCAAGAACAGCGGAATAAGGATATGCGGCTTCAATTTTGAGGAATGGAAATGCTGGTCCGAAAGAATTGCTTCAAAAAAACAGTTCGTCCTTGCATGCGACAGATCGGATGAGGGGGACTGGAAGATCAATTTCGGTGTAGAAACCGAAAAGGGAGTTATATTCGCCGCGGAGATATACGGGTCGGAAGAAGATGAGATAAAAACCTTTTTTCTTCTGGAACTTGTCAGATCCGCCCAGTTCTCGGAACCAGTGAGAAAAGTCCTTCTCTCCCCTATGCCGACCCACATCGGTCTCAGCGAAGACGACCTGCTGGAATTTTTAAAATACGATGCGGCCGAACTGAGCGATAACAGAATAAAGATATATTATCCGCAGTTTTTCAAGAACATCAATAAGCTCAGGGCGAAGGTTCGTTTCAGAAGCAGAAATAACCCGGCATCCTTTTCAAGAGGGGCCGTTTCGAGAATAGTGCTCGACTTCGAATGGCAGCTTTATGCGGGGGATATCGTGATCGACAAGGAAACTGCCGAAGAGCTTCTGGAAAGCGGAAGGGAATTCGTGAAGATAGGCGACAACTATATTGAGCTTGACAAACTTGCCCTGAGAAAGATCGTTAAGGACCTGAGAACTGAAGAAGAAAAACATATTGACGGCGTCACTTTTTTTGAAGCGCTGAATTTCGATCTTCAGGATGAGATCGAGATCGACAAATCCGAGATATTCCGGAATCTTATAGATAACGCCGACGGTTCAAAACAGTTCAAATATCTCAGCAGCATAGAAGGATTTAACGGTGTGCTGAGGCCCTATCAGGAAAAGGGCGTGTCTTTTCTGAGCTTTCTTGACGAACTCGGTTTCGGGGCCATCCTGGCGGACGACATGGGTCTGGGAAAGACTATCCAGATGATAGCTCTTCTTCTTCACAAAAAGATCCAAAAAACAACACTTATTGTCGCACCGACTACACTTCTCTATAATTGGGAAATGGAGCTTAAGAAATTCTCCCCGACATTGAGAACATATCTTCACTACGGCGTCAACAGGTTAAAAGACCTTTCTGAAATAATACCTAACAACGATGTTATAATCTGCAGTTACGGGATAGTCAAGAGAGATTTGGACATGCTGCTCCAGTATCAGTTCTCCTATCTTATCATAGATGAGGCTCAGTATATTAAAAATGCGAACAGTGATCAGGCTAAGGCTGTCAAAAAACTGAGAGGAGAGAACAGGTTCGCGCTTACCGGCACGCCTATTGAGAACAGGCTTATGGAGCTGTGGTCGATAATGGATTTCGTAAATCCGGGACTGCTTCTGGACGGAAAATCATTCTTCAACAAATACGAATATCCTATAATGAAGAACGATGAGGATCTTAAAAAGCAGCAGCTTCATCAGGTAATAAGCCCTTTCGTTCTCAGAAGGATGAAGACAGACAGGGATATTATAAGGGATCTGCCGGACAAGCAGGAGATAAAGATATATCTTCCGCTTACTGACGAACAGATACAGCTTTACGATTCGGAGATAAGAAAGATAGAGAAAGAACTGGACAGCTCGGGCGGCACGATCAACAAGACGAATATGCTGGCGACGATTACCAAGCTGAAGCAGATATGCAACCATCCCGCCAACTACCTCAATGACAGCAGCGACGACTGCGGCAAAAAAAGATCCGCCAAACTTGACAGTCTTGTAGAGATGGTGAACACGATAGAGCAGGAAGGCAGGAAATCGATAATTTTCACTCAGTACATAGACGCAGGTAAGCTCATCAAAAAAAGGATATTCAACGATCTTGGGAAGAAAGTACTTTTTTTCCACGGCTCTTTAGATCTTGAATCAAGAAGAGAAATGATCGAGGAATTTGAGAATGACGAGACGATCCCGGCAATGGTGCTTTCTCTAAAGGCCGGCGGTCTGGGTCTGAACTTAACTATGGCGAACTATGTCTTTCACTTTGACAGATGGTGGAATCCGGCCGTTGAGAACCAGGCTGTCGACAGAGTTTACAGGATAGGTCAGAAACTTAACACATTCGTATATAAATTCATATCGAAGGGCACGCTTGAAGAAAGGATCGATGATCTCATAGAGAGCAAGATAAAACTGTCAGACGGAATCATCCCTAAAGGCGACAGTATAATCTCTGAGCTTACCGACAAAGAGTTCATAAACCTGATCAGGAGGGTATAACCTGGAATTCGACAAGAATGTAATATGGTGGTACGATGTTTTTCATGACAGGCTGTATAAAGATTCCAACATTACAAAGTTCAATCTCGGAAGAAAACTTTTCAACAAAAGAGCTATCACCCACTTGGACATAGACGGAACGGATGTGGAGGCTGTTGTATATGACGGGAAAAAGAACTATTACGATGTGAGGATTTCCTTTGCTCCGCTCAATTACTCCGATTCTGAAACGATAGGTAATCTGTTCAGAAGTGATTTCGGTTTCGCCGCAGACATAGTCAACGGTATGTTCTCCGAAAAATTCTATGAGATACTGAAAGACAGGAGCGTGGACATTTTTCCGTTCTGGCCCGATCTCAATTACAGGTGTTCATGCAAAAAAACAAAGAAGTGCGAACATGTGGCGGCGGTAATTCACAGGATTCTGAATGAGATAATTTATGAACCGGCTATGCTTTTTACTCTGAGGGGATACAAATGCGACGACATCTTCTCCCTGCTGTCCGGAGATCCGGATTTTATTCTTGCCGAAACTGTTCAGCCTGAAGAACTGACTATAGAACATTACTCCGTTAAAAGCAGCAAATTCGATGCCTCAGGTATTAATCCTCTCATCTACTACGGTTCCGAGATCCCCGATCCCGATCTGTCGGATATAACTGAATCCAGGATAACGGATTCCAGAATATACCACGGAAAGATCAGGGACGAGTTCTACGGGATATTTGAAAGCCTGACGGAAATACTTAAGACTAATGTAAAGAAATTTTAATATAAGGATTATTTGAAAATGAAACCTAAAGTGCTGACAATAATTACTGACGGTATAAACTGCAATGTCGAGACAGGAAGGGCTTTCGAACTGGCCGGAGCCGTGAACGAGGAAGTTCATCTTAACCTTCTTCTGGACGGAACTGTCTCAATCCTGGACTACGACATTCTTTCTTTTTCGGGAGGTTTCTCATACGGCGATGATGTTAAATCTGGAAAGATATTCTCTTTAAAACTTCTTAAACTCGAGGACGATATTAAAAAATTCATAGCCGAAAAAAAACTTATAATCGGTATATGCAACGGTTTTCAGGTGATTACCACTCTGGGTATAGTGCCTTACGGAACTCTCGGAGAGCCAAAAGTTTCGCTCTACTGGAACGACAGCGCTCATTTTGAGTGCAGATGGGTCGATCTTCTCATACCGGAGAATGTAAGTTCACCGTGGCTGAAAGGGCTTAACGGAAAGGTCATAAAAGTTCAGGCGGCCCACGCTGAAGGCAGGCTCGTTACTGCTACGGAAGAAGAATATTCTGAATTATTTGAAAAAGGTATTGTGGCCTTTCAGTACGCCGATCCTTCAGGCAAACCTACTGAGACTTACCCGTTCAATCCGAACGGTTCACCAAAGGGTGTAGCCGGTCTGGTCGATATTACGGGTCAGGTATTGGGAATGATGCCGCATCCTGAAAGGAATGCGGAATATTTCCATGATCCGCGTTTCAGGGAACTCGGCAGCGGCCGCGAGCCCGACGGGCTTAAGATATTTAAGAACGCAGTTGAGTATTTCAAGAGCTGAAATGGATAAACTGTCAAAACTGATACGGCTGGAGATCTATGTTCTCAGGAACGATCCTAAGGTAAGAATAAAACTGATGATCAGCTTTCTTTTAATTATTTATGTTCTTTCTTTTTCCTTTGTCGAATCCGAGGCCAACATCCTCCCGTTCTTCTGGTTCGGTTTTTTCTTTGCGTCGCCTCTGATAGATTACTGTTTTTATGTGGAAAGGCTTAACAGACGGTTTTTGCTGCTTATAGGGAAAGGTTTCACTTTAAGGCAGATAATTACAGCTAAAAGCCTGGTGATCTTTACTACAGGCCTTATTTCAGGGATACTTTTCACATCTGCGGCATTATTGCTCAACAACTCCGGATTTCTTAATGCGGATCTCACAGATAATTTTTTCATTTACCTGACAGTGATCTCGCTTTATAATTATTTTATAATTGTATTTTCGGGAGTTCTACAGACAAGATTTGAG